>JBATAV010000001.1:0-3215 GCA_049662025.1 Paracoccaceae bacterium
GCCCCTTGCCCGCCATGGCCTTGGCTGCCCGCAACGCGGCCGCCGCATCCAGACCGGGGCACAGGTTCACCGACAGCGTCTGCCCCTCGCGCCAGTAGCTGGAGATCTGCAGAATCGCCGGGCCAGATAGTCCGCGATGCGTGAAGAGCACCGCTTCGTCAAAGCCTTGCCGACCGCAGGACACCCGGCCCGGCAGCGACACGCCTGCAAGTGGTTTCATCCAGACCAGTTCCTGTTCGGCAAAGGTCAAGGGCACCAGCGCGGGGCGGGTTTCGGTCACTGGCAGGCCAAAGCTCTCGGCCACCCGGTAGCCATAGGCGCTGGCGCCCATCTTTGGGATCGACTTGCCACCCGTCGCCACGATGACCGAGGCCGCCATCTGCACCCCGCGCGGGGTTTCCACGGCAAAGCCAGCACCCTGGCGCGTTACCTCGCCCGGCGCGCAATCCGTCCAGAGCACCACCCCCGCCGCCGCCATGTCGCGCAGCAAAAGGTCAACCACCTGCGTTGCGGGCCCGTCGCAGAAGAGTTGCCCCAGCGTCTTTTCATGCCAGGAAATCCCTGCCGCATCCATCCGGGCGATGAAATCCCATTGCGTGAACCGCTTGAGCGCCGACAGCGCAAAGCGCGGGTTGCGGCCCAGAAAGCGGTCGGCAGCGATGCCGAGATTGGTGAAATTGCACCGCCCGCCGCCCGAGATGCGGATCTTCTCGCCCACCTTGGCGGCATGGTCCACCAGCAGAACGCGGCGACCACGGCGGCCAGCCTCGGTAGCGGCGAACATGCCCGCCGCTCCTGCCCCCAACACGATCACATCCCACGCCATGCCGCCTCACTTTTTCTCAATCGCCCCCCTTGCGGGGCCGGAAACGCTTCGCTAAACACCGCCGCACGGTTGGGGCGTCGCCAAGCGGTAAGGCATCGGTTTTTGGTACCGACATACGGAGGTTCGATCCCTCCCGCCCCAACCAAATCCTTCCCTACGGGGAAGAAACTCGGGCCCCCTTTGTGGGGCCCCTTTCATTTGTCGCCGTTACCGCAGCGCGTCCGACAACAGCCGCAGCACCTGATCGGCGGCCACATCCTCGGCCACGAAGGCCTGACCGATGCCGCGCGCAAGCACAAAGCGCAGGCGACCGTCGATCACCTTCTTATCCTGCGCCATCAGCGCCAGGAGCGCCTCGGGGCCAGGCAGATCGCCGGGGATGTCGGCGATATCCACCTTCATGCCCATCGCCCGCAGATGGGCGCGGACGCGGCTGGGGTCTTCTTGCGAACAGAGGCCAAGACGCGAGGACAGCTCAAACGCCAAGGCGCAGCCGATCGCCACGCCTTCGCCGTGCAACAGGCGGTCGGAATAGCCGGTGGCCTTTTCAAGGGCATGGCAGAAGGTGTGGCCGAGGTTCAAAAGCGCGCGCTCGCCTTCTTCGGTCTCGTCGCGGGAAACGATGCCGGCCTTCATTTCCACGCTGCGGGTGACGGCACGCAGCCGGGCGGCGGCATCGCCTGCGGCCAGAGCGGGGCCCGCCCCTTCCAGCCAGTCAAAGAAACCGGCATCGCCGAGAAGGCCGTATTTCACCACCTCGCCATAGCCTGACAGGAGGTCGCGCGCCGCCAGCGTGTCCAGCACGGCCGTATCGGCCAGCACCAGGCTGGGCTGGTGAAAGGCGCCGACCAGGTTCTTGCCCTGGGCGGTGTTGATGCCGGTCTTGCCGCCGACCGAGCTGTCGACCTGCGCCAGAAGGGTGGTCGGCAACTGCACGAAGCGCACGCCACGGCGCAGGACGGCGGCGGCAAAGCCGACCAGATCGCCGATCACGCCGCCGCCGAAGGCCACCACCACATCGCGGCGTTCGACCTTTTGTTCCAGCAGCCATTCGACGCATCGGGCGAATTGCGGCCAGCCCTTGGTGGCCTCGCCCGAAGGCAGGGCCAGGGCGGATACGGCAATGCCTTCGGCCTGCAACGCCGCCGACAGGCGCGCAAGGTGCAGGCCCGCCACGGTCTCATCGGTCACCACCACCACCCTTGGGCGGCGCAGCAAGGGCGCTATCTCGGCACCGGCGCGGTCGATCAGGCCGGGGCCGATCCGCACTTCGTAGGATCGCTCGCCCAAATTCACCGGCACGATATTCGTCATCTCAAGCCTCTTCCAGCACATCCGGCCGGGTCATCAACGCCTCGATCACCCGGTCCGCCATCTGCTCGACCGAGTAGTCGGCGGAGGAGTCCACCGCAAGGTCGGCCCGGGCGTAGAAGGGCAGTCGCGCCTCGTAAAGCTCGGTCAGGGTGCGTTTGGGGTTGGCGGTGCGCAACAGCGGCCGCGTGGTCTTGTGGCGGACCCGATGCCACAACAGGTCGAGATCGGCCCGCAGCCAGACCGAGACCCCGGAGTCGTGGATCTGGTCGCGGTTGCGGTCGGACAGGAAGGCGCCGCCGCCGGTGGACAGGATGCAGGGCGACCCGCGCAACAGCCGCGCGATCACCTCGGACTCGCGGTCACGAAAGAACGGCTCGCCGTCGCGATCGAAGATCTCGGCGATGGAGCGATCGGCGGCGCGGACGATCTCTTCGTCCGAATCAAGGAAGGGAACCTTCAGGTTGCGGGCTGCTGCGGTGCCCACGGCGGTCTTGCCCGCCCCCATCATCCCCACCATCACCACCGTCTTCTTCAGCCGGAACATCCTGACCCCTGCCACATTCCGCGGTCCTTGGCGCAACTGGCACTGGCTTGCCGATCGCGCGGATTTCCCCCTCAATGGCGTGAACTTCGATGGAAAGCCATATATATTCGAGTGGAACCCCGCCGCTATGGCCAAGGCGGCGGGGGCGATGTAGGCAACGGTCGAGCAGAAAGACAAAGGAAAAAGGGCGGATGGGGCGGATCATCAAGGCGGTTCTGGTGCTGGGTGTGCTTGGGTTTGCAGCGCTGACGGGCTATGCCTATCTTGGGGATCTGGCGCCCGATCAGGTCGAGGTGCGCAAACCCGTGGTGTTGAATGCGGATTAGGCGGGCTTCGTCGCTATGGCTGGTCGCTGCCCTTTCGGGGACGGCGGGCCTTGCGATGCCTGCCCTTGCCACCGGCGACGACCCGCTGTCGGCCATCGACTGGTTGTCGCAGTCGGTCTCGGCGCCCTCGGGCCTGTTGACCGCGCCGCCGGTGAAGTCGGCGGCCTCGCTGCCGCCCACGCCACAACCGGATGAGGCCCCGGTC
>JBATAV010000002.1:0-4615 GCA_049662025.1 Paracoccaceae bacterium
TCTTACCCCCAAGATAGGGCGTCAGCACGGAAGGCAAGCAGACCGAGCCATCGGCCTCTTGGCCGTTTTCAAGCACGGCGATCAGACATCTTCCGACAGCCAGACCGGATCCGTTCAGGGTGGCGACAAATTCCGGCTTGCCGCCCCCTGCGGGCCGATAGCGCGCATTCATCCGCCGGGCCTGGAACTGGCCGCAGGTTGAGACGGACGAGATCTCGCGGTAGCGGTTCTGGCCGGGCAGCCAGACCTCCATGTCATGGGTTTTCTGGCTGCCAAAGCCCATGTCGCCGGTGCACAGCACGATGGTGCGGTAGGGGAGATCCAGCTTTTCCAGAATCGCCTCGGCGCATCTGGTCATCCGCGCATGTTCGTCCAGCGCCGATTCCGGGGTGCAGATCGTCACCATCTCGACCTTCTCGAACTGATGCTGGCGCAGCATGCCGGTGGTGTCCTTGCCCGCCGATCCGGCCTCGGACCGGAAGCATTGGGTATGGGCCGTCATCCGCAGCGGCAGGGCGGCGGCGTCCAGAATGTCGCCGGCAACCGTGTTGGTCAGCGTGACTTCGGAGGTCGGCACCAGCCACCAGCCATTGGTGGTCTGATAGCTGTCTTCGGCGAATTTCGGCAGGTTGCCGGTGCCATACATGGTTTCCGATTTCACCAGAACCGGGGTCCAGGTTTCTTCCAGCCCATGCTCGGAGATGTGAGTGTCCAGCATGAATTGCGCCAAGGCGCGATGCACCCGGATCACCGCGCCGCGCAACACCACGAACCGCGCGCCGGAAAGCTTGGCGGCGGTCTCGAAATCCATCCCCGGTTTGACGCCGGGAATCTCGAAATGCTCCAGCGGCGGGAAGGCGAAGTCGCGCGGAGTGCCATGGCGGCGGACCTCGACATTGTCATTCTCGTCGCGGCCATCGGGCACCTGATCCAGGGGCAGGTTGGGAATCACCTCCAACGCGGCTTTCAGGCGGGCATCTTCCTGTGCTGCCTCTTCGGTCAGCGCGGCGATTTCGGCCTTCTTGTCAGCCACCAAGGCGCGCAGGCGTTCAAACCCGGCCTCGTCGCCGCGCGCCTTGGCGGCGCCGACCTCTTTGCTGGCGCGGTTCTGTTCGGCGGTGGCAGACTCAGCCGCCAGGATTTTCGCGCGTCGCGCCTCATCCAGCGCCAGAAGCGACGGCGACAAAGGCGCCAGACCGCGGCGGGCCAAGCCTGCATCGAAAGCGGCGGGGTTTTCCCTGATGGCGCGGATGTCGTGCATGTCTGCCTCGTCTGAAACGTCTTTCCGCGCGCTTATGCCAGATCGGCGCGCGCGGGGGAAGGCGGCGAGCGGCGACTGTCGGGCCTGCGGAAACGCTGCGTTGCGAAAGCCGTGGTTGATCGCCGCGCCCGCCTGCGCTAGCGCGGTCTGACAACATCGGGGCAGGGCGCATGGCAGGGGACGTGGCGGCAAAGGCCAGGGCCAAGGGCGCGGAGTATCGCCGCGCCATCGACCTCTTGCGCTTTTTTGCCGCCATGGGCATCGTGCTGGACCACACCCTTGCCTGGGGTTTCATCGGCTACCCGGCATTGGGGCTGTTCCTGATCCTGACCTCGTATTTCAGTGTCGGCTCCTACCTGCGGTCGGGCGGGGCGAATTTCTGGTCCAGCCGGGCGATGCGGATCGCGATGCCCTGGCTGTTCTGGTGCGCCTTCTACCGGCTGGTCTGGGAGGTGGTTTCGGACGACCCGTTCCACCTTCTGACCAACCCCTTCACGCTGCTCATTGGCCCGTCGATCCACCTGTGGTTCCTGCCCTTTGCCACGATCGCGCTGGTGTTCATTCCGATGATCGCGCGCGATGTCGGCACGCGCCAGCAGCTGATGGTGGCCTGCGCCGTGCTGGTGCCGGTTTCCATCGCCCTGGGGCTGATCCATGCCAAATCCGGCCTGCAGGGCTGGCAGATCGCCGGCAGCCCGATTCCGCAGCCGGTGCCGCAATGGGCGTTTTCGCTGCCGATCTACATCTGGGGCGCGCTGGCGGCGGTGTCGCACCGGATCGGCGCGCCATGGATCACGCTGGTCACGGCGGCATTGTCTTCGGCGATCATGCTGGCGCTGGATTGGGATGTGGCCAGCGCGCAGATGCTGTTCTGTGCGGTGGTGTTCGAGGTCTTCTACCGCCTGCCGTGGAAGGGCGACTGGATGACGAAACTGGCCGGATATGCCTTTGGCATCTATCTCTTGCATCCGTTCATGCTGCTGGTCGGCTACAAGCTGTTCGGGGCCGACATGAACAAGGCGCTTGGCTTTGCGGTGGCCTTCCTTGGCGCCTGGACCGGAACCTGGGTGTTCAAGCAGCTGCCCGTGCTGAAGGGCATGGTCTGAGCCGAAGCGCGGCTATCGGTTCGGCCCCTCTGGCATCGGGCAGAAAAACCCCTTACATGGGCCGGGACGCGCCCTGACGGGTGCCAAGGGGAATGACCGGGGCGGCAAGACCCTGGCCGGATGGAAAGGAAGCCAATGTTCGCAACTCCCGCCTTCGCGCAGGCCGCAGGCGCCGGTGGTGCCGGATCGCTGTTCGGATCGTTCCTGATCCCGATGGTTCTGGTCTTCGTGATCATGTATCTCTTGATCATCCGCCCGCAACAAAAGCAGGTGAAGACCCACAAGGCGATGATCGCGGCCCTGCGCCGCGGCGATCAGGTGGTGACGCAGGGCGGCATCCTCGGCAAGGTCACCAAGGTCGGTGAAGACAACATGGTCGAGGTGGAAATCGCCGACGGCGTGAAGGTCAAGGTCCTGCGCCACACCATCACCACCGTCTTGAACAAGACCGAACCGGCCGCCGCCTGAGGTTCTTGCAATGACTCCCTCGTCGCTTTGGAAGCGCGCCCTGATCCTTCTCGTCTGCCTCTGGGGCATCGTCGCGGCGATGCCGAACGCCTTTTACGGGCGGGTCGAGGTGCATAACGACGCGGTTGCGGCGATTGAACTGGCCGGTGGCGTCGCGACGCCCGCGCAAGAGGCCGCCAAGGCCGAATGGCCCTCGTTCCTGCCCTCGGCCCTGATGAACCTGGGCCTTGATCTGCGTGGCGGGGCGCATCTTCTGGCCAGGGTCGAAGTGGCCGATGTCTACAAGGCGCGAATCGATTCACTCTGGCCCGAAGTGCGCGATGCCCTGCGCGATGTCCGCGATCAGGTCGGCGCGGTGCGCCGTGCGCCGTCGCCCGATGGCATCCTGCGGGTGACGATCTCGAACCCCGACGGAATGGCAGCGGCGCTGGACGCGGTCAAGGCGCTGGCGACCCCGGTCGTCTCGCTGACCGGCATCGGCCAGAACGATATCGAGGTGACGGCCGAAGGTGCCGACATCGTGGTGCAACTGTCGGCCCCCGAAAAGGTGGCCACCGACGACCGCACCATGCAGCAAAGTCTGGAAATCATCCGCAACCGGGTGGACCAGGCCGGCACCCGTGAACCCACCATTCAGCGCCAGGGCGATGACCGCATCCTGATCCAGGTGCCGGGCATCGGTTCGGCCGCCGACCTGAAGCGGCTGATCGGCACCACGGCGAAACTGACCTTCAACCCCGTCGTGGGCCGCACCGACAATGCCGGCGCCAACCCCGGCGCACGCAACCTTCTGCTGCCGTCGCGCAACGAAAAGGGCATCTACTACATTCTCGAGGAAACCCCTGTGGTGACCGGCGAGGATCTGACCGACGCCCAGCCCGCTTTCGACCGCAACTCCAACCCCGCCGTGTCGTTCCGCTTTGACTCATCGGGTGCGCGCAAGTTCGGCGACTATACCGGCGCCAATGTCGGCGCGCTGTTCGCCATCGTTCTGGACGGCGAGGTGATCTCGGCGCCAAAGATCAACGAGCACATTCCCGGCGGCACCGGCATCATCACCGGCAACTTCACCGTGGAAGAGGCGACCGAGCTTGCCGTTCTGTTGCGCGCCGGTGCCCTGCCGGCGGCGATGGAATTCCTTGAGGAACGCACCATCGGCCCCGAACTGGGGGCCGACTCGATTGCCGCAGGCAAGGTGGCGGCGCTGGTCGCCATGGTGGCGGTGGCGCTCTACATGATCGCCTCCTATGGCCTCTTCGGCACCTTCGCGGTGATCGCCCTTGGGGTGAACATCGCACTGATCTTTGCCGCATTGTCGACCGTGGGCGGCACGCTGACGCTGCCCGGCATCGCCGGGATTGTCTTGACCATCGGTATGGCCGTCGATGCCAACGTGCTGGTGTTCGAACGCATCCGCGAGGAGTTGCGCGGGTTGAAGAACCCCGGCCGCGCCATCGAGCTGGGCTATGAACGCGCGCTGTCGGCGATCATCGACGCCAACATCACCACCTTCATCACCGCCGTGGTGCTGTTTGCGGTGGGCGCAGGGCCGGTGCGCGGCTTTGCCATCACGCTGGGGATCGGCATCATCACCTCGGTCTTCACCGCGATCTTCGTGACACGGCTGATCGTCGAACTCTGGTACAGCTGGCACCGTCCGAAAACCGTGATCGTGTAAGGGGACAGGCAAATGGCATTCCGCTTCCGGCTGGCACCCGAAAAGACCAGCTTCGACTTCTTCAAGCACCAGTGGCTGACATTCGGCGGCTCGATGATGCTG
>JBATAV010000003.1:0-2661 GCA_049662025.1 Paracoccaceae bacterium
GGCAAACAGGTTCCTGTGACCGTCCTTCAACTTGACAACCTGCAGGTCGTGGCTCAGCGCACCGCCGACAAGGATGGCTATACTGCCGTCCAGTTGGGCGCTGGGATGGCCAAGGTTTCGCGCACCACTGCTGCCCAGCGTGGCCATTTCGCCAAGGCGAACGTGGCGCCCAAGCGCAAGGTGGCTGAATTCCGCGTGACCCCGGACTGCCTGATTGGCGTGGGTGAAGAAATCACCGCCAACCATTACTTCGAGGGCCAGTTCGTCGACGTGGCGGGCACCTCGGTCGGCAAGGGCTTTGCCGGTGCGATGAAGCGGCACAACTTTTCGGGCCTTCGGGCGTCGCATGGTGTGTCGGTCAGCCACCGCTCGCACGGCTCTACCGGTCAGTGCCAGGACCCCGGCAAGGTGTTCAAGGGCAAGAAGATGGCCGGCCACATGGGCGCCGTTCGGGTGACCACGCAGAACCTGCAGGTCGTCCGTACCGATGCCGATCGTGGTCTGATCATGATCAAGGGCGCGGTCCCCGGTGCTGCCGGCGGCTGGGTCACCGTCAAGGACGCAGTCAAGAAGCCGGTCTCTGACCTTGCGATCATGCCTGCCGGTCTGCGGTCTGCTGCGAAAGCGGCTCAGGCTGCGGCGGATGCCGCTGCTGCGGCTGCTGCGGCCGAAGCGGAAGCTGCCGAGGCGGCGAAGCTGGAAGCTCAGGCTGCCGAAGCTGCCGCTCTCAAGGCTTCGGCTGCCGAGGCTGCGCTGAAAGGCGACAGCGGCAATGATGATGCGGGCGACGAAAAGCCCGAAGGCGGTGAAGCATGAAACTCGATGTGATCAAGCTGGACGGCAACAAGGCCGGTTCGATCGACCTGGACGAGGCGCTGTTCGGCCTTGAGCCGCGCGCCGACATCCTGCACCGCGTGGTGCGCTGGCAGCGGGCGAAATCCCAGGCCGGCACCCACTCGACGCTGACCCGCGCCGAGGTGTCCTACTCGACCAAGAAGATCTATCGCCAGAAGGGCACCGGGGGCGCACGCCACGGTTCCAAGAAGGCGCCGATCTTCCGTCATGGTGGTGTGTCAAAGGGCCCGCAGCCCCGCAGCCATGCCCATGATCTGCCGAAGAAGTTCCGCGCCCTTGGCTTGCGCCATGCGCTGTCGGCCAAGCTGAAGGCGGGTGCGCTGGTGATCGTCGACTCGATCGCCATGGCCGAGGCAAAGACCGCGCAACTGGCCAAGACCGTCAAGGATCTGGGCTGGAAGCGCGTGCTGATCATCGACGGTGTGTCCGTGGACGGCAACTTTGCCCTGGCTGCACGCAACGTTGAAGGCGTCGACGTGCTGCCGACCATGGGCGCCAACGTCTATGACATCCTGCGGCGTGACACTCTGGTGATCACGAAGGCCGGTGTCGAAGCATTGGAGGCCCGTCTGAAATGAGCGCGAAACCCGAACACTACGACCTGATCAAGAAGCCGGTCATCACCGAAAAGGCCACCATGGCCTCCGAGGCTGGTGCCGTCGTCTTTCAGGTGGCGATGGCCGCGACCAAGCCGCAGATCAAGGAAGCCGTCGAGGCGATCTTCGGCGTCAAGGTGAAGGCGGTCAACACCACCATCACCAAGGGCAAGGTCAAGAAGTTCCGCGGCCGCAACGGCGAGCGGAGCGACAAGAAGAAAGCCTACGTCACCCTCGAACAGGGAAACACTATCGACGTTTCCACGGGCCTCTGATATCAGCCCGTCGAATCTGACGGCCCCGGTTCTTCCGGGGCCGTCGATTTTCCGGATATCCTTGGGCAATTGGCGCCCTCTGGACCATCCGGAACCAAACCGGGGAGCTTCGGCGCCCTTAACCTCGGGTCGCAAGACCTGGATAGCAAGCGGAAGACAGTAATCATGGCACTCAAGTCGTATAAGCCGACGACGCCTGGCCAGCGCGGGCTGGTTCTGATCGACCGTTCGGAGCTGTGGAAAGGCCGACCTGTAAAAGCCCTTACCGAGGGTTTGCACAGTCATGGTGGCCGCAACAACACCGGACGTATCACGATGTTCCACCAGGGTGGCCGGGCCAAGCGCCTGTACCGCATCGTGGACTTCAAGCGCCGCAAGTGGGACATGCCCGCCGTGGTCGAGCGTATCGAATATGACCCCAACCGCACCGCATTCATCGCCCTCGTGAAATACGGCGATGGCGAAGTGACCTACATCCTGGCGCCGCAGCGCCTGGCCGTTGGTGACTCGGTCGTGGCTGGTGCCAAGGTTGACGTGAAGCCGGGCAATGCGATGCCGTTCTCGGGCATGCCAATCGGCACGATCGTCCACAACGTCGAGCTGAAGCCCGGCAAGGGCGGCCAGATGGCCCGTGCGGCGGGCACCTATGCCCAGTTCGTCGGCCGTGACGGCAGCTACGCGCAGATCCGCCTGTCCTCGGGCGAATTGCGTCTGGTGCGTCAGGAATGCATGGCCACCATCGGCGCCGTGTCGAACCCCGACAACTCCAACCAGAACTTCGGCAAGGCAGGCCGCATGCGCTACAAGGGCATCCGCCCGACGGTGCGCGGTGTCGCCATGAACCCGATCGACCACCCGCACGGCGGCGGCGAAGGCCGCACCTCGGGCGGCCGTCACCCGGTTACACCTTGGGGCAAGGGCACCAAGGGCAACCG
>JBATAV010000004.1:0-6605 GCA_049662025.1 Paracoccaceae bacterium
CCCCACCACGGTCGAGCGGAACCGCGGCGCCGCGCCAATCCCGGGCGACCGCTCTGCCACGGGCGCCGCCTCCAGGGGCTTGGCCAACCGCGGCGCATGGTCAAAGCCCGAGATCAGCCCTAAGGCCGCCTCATACTGCGCCCGAACCGCCTCTTCCTTCAGCTCCATCGTGTCGCGTGTGCTCATCGGCAAGCCCCTTCTTCCTGGCTCAAATACTGCAGGGGGCTGCCATTGGTGCGCCATTGGTTCAAGTGCCATTGGCGGCGGGCTGGCCCCCGTCTTCCTCCAAAACCTCAGACACCGGGGATCAGCCGCCCCCCGGCCCCCACAATGAACTTCCGTATCCCGCGCAATCCCGGCGGGTTCTGCTCGACCAGCACCTGATAGGGTCGCTCGGGCAGGATGATCATCCGCTCTTGCGTGGTGGCGCCGGTGTCCGCCCCGGTCAGCGGGTCCAGCCGGAAGATCTGCTTCGGGCGCGACGAGAACCAGCCGTCCTTCACCTCTTCCTCGCGCTCGCTGATCAGATCCTCGACCGTCCAGACCAGCGCCCAATCCTCTTCCTCGGGGGCTTTAGCATCCTCCAGTACCTTGGAAATCGGCCCCGATTGCAACGTGAAGCTGGCTGAATACATCGGGCCAAGAGTGATCCGCCGCAGCCGTTTCGGGTGCAAGCCTTCGAAATCGCTGTCGAACCCGGTGGCGATGGTGATCAGCTTCAACACCCCCACCGATTGCGCCAACATCTTGGCCTGCGCCGGGGGCCAGCGGTAATCGTCGTTGGGCAAGGGCTTGCGCCCGGAATCCTCAAGGTCGAGCAGATAGACCACCGGCAAGTTGATCTGCGCGTCCCAGACCGCCCAATGCACCAGATACTTGCGCCGTTCGCCCTCTTGCTCCAGCCATTGGGCGTCCGGATCGTTGCGGGCCCAGAACATGCCTCCGGCCTTCAGGGCCTCGAAGTAAAGCCGCTGCGATAGCGCGAATTGCAACCCGGCGGGCACCTTCAACTCGCCGACGATGGTGCGGATCATCCGGTCCTTCAGCTCGGCCTCGCTGGCCATCCCGGCCAGATGCTTGTCGGCCTGATGCGCATCGACTGCCATCACCATCAATTCCTGCGCGACCGGAAAGCCCGATTCGTGCCGGTCGATGGTCAGCCGTGGCGCGCCGTCGGCCCGGCCGGTCATCAGGTATTTGTGGTTCAGCGCGCGGAAGGTGGCAATCACTCCGGCAAGATACTGCCCCAGAAGCCGCGCTTCGGTGCGGGTCAGGCGGCCCTCGGTCTCCATCTCGGCGGCCACCTTCGCAAGGTAGCCGCCGATGGTCTGGAACTTGGCAAAGTAACGCCGGGCGACCTCGGGGTCGTACAGCTCGGCATGGTCCGAAACCAGCGCCTCCTTGATTTCGTCGCCCACTTAGCCCCCGTAGGCGTTCTTGTCGTGTTTCTCGACGATGACCTGAAACCGCCGGGCAAAGCGTTCGTCCGCCTTGGCCTTTTCCTCCAGGATCTTGCGGGCAAAGACCATGTGGCCTTCGTGCGCCTCCAGCATGTCGGCCATCTTGTCGTTGGTGGCAGCGCCGATCGCCGCCATTGCCGCCTGCGCCTCCTCGTCGGTCTTCACCCCGATCTCGTTGATCCGGTGTGCCACATCCTGCTGCTGCGCGGTCTTCAAGGACGAGGTCAGCGCATCATAAAGCACCACCCGCTGCCGGGTGTCGGTCTGCAGCTTGTTGATCAAGACCAGCTGCGTCGCCGACTGATTGGTCAGCGAATCGACCCAGGTCTTGCCCTTTTCGATGTAGCGTTCCAGCGTCTGGCTGCGCGCCAGCTTGACCTGCTCATCCTGCACCATGGCGTTGTGCTTGCCGTTCAGATTGGCCAGCTCGGTCTCCAGCTTGGTGCGCGCCGCGGCGTCGGTTTCCACCGCGATGCGGTTTTCCAGCTCGATCAGCCGCGGGTCCATCGCGGCAATGTCCTTGCGGACCGCGTCCAGCGCCGCCACGGTTTCCTCGCGGTCGGTCAGGGTGCCGGAGAGGTTGGTCTCGACCTTGGATTTCTGCCCGGTCAGCAGGTCCAGCTGGCCCTGCAACAGTTTGACGATGATGTCGGATTTGGCGATCAGATCCTGCAGTTTGTCGTCGATGGTGGCATCGCGCATCCGCTCTTGCCGCATCGAGTCCGACTTGGCGGTCGAGAAGACACCGACAAAGCTTTCCCAGCCGGTTTTCGACCGCATCTCGTCGAACTGGCTGGAAAAGCCCGCCGTCACGTCATCCAGCCCCATGATCAACTCGGCGATATTGGCGTTCATCACCTCGGTGTGCTTGTGCACATCCTCCAGCGTGGCGTTTTCGACGTCGATCATGACGCCTTCGTCCACCTTCACCCGCGCGGCCTCGATCGTCGCGGTAATTGCGCTGATCTTTTCCTGCGCCGCGCGCACCTGCTTTTCGCTTTCCATGATCTGGGCTTCGAAATCCGCCATCGCAGTCTCCTTTCCGGGCCTAGCCGGATCAAACTCAATTGCACATATGAATGTAACGAAGAATTACATCCCCCTGACAGGGGAATTCTGATCGCCTTGCACGCGCCGCGCAAGGCAAGCATTCCCGATGTCCGACGCCACCATTCTTGCCGCAGACAAAGCCCGCCGCCAAGTCCTGATCGGACCCGTCATCACCTGGCCCGACCGGCATGAAGCAATTGAGCGGCTGCGCCGCATTCCTTATTTCTCGGCTCTGGCCTGCGGCCAACCGCCTCGACGTTGCCTCCGGCGGGAATATTTGGTCCAAGATGAAGCTGCACTGCCTTCATCTTGGCGACAAATATTCCGGGGGTCCGGGGGCTGGCCCCCGGCAGTCAGCCACTGAAAATCATACCGGAATATTGTCGATCAGCCGCACGCCGCCGGTCCAGGCCGCTGCCAGCATTCTTCGCGGGCGGCTGGAATCGTCTGACGGCATCAGCGTCTCGGCATCGCGCAATTCGATGTATTCCACCCGCTCGAAGCCTGCTGCCCGCACCTTTTCGGCCGCCTCGCGGATCGCCATGCGGTCGGATTGCCCGGCGCGGATGTCTTCCGCTGCTGCAGTGATCGCCGCGTAAAGCACCGGCGCCTTTGCCCGCGCTGCCGAGTCCAGCCGCAGGTTGCGCGACGACATCGCCAGCCCGTCGGCCTCGCGGATCGTCTCGCAGCCGACCACCGCCACCGGCAGGTTCAGGTCGCGCACCAGCCGTTGCACCACCTGCAACTGCTGCCAGTCCTTCTGGCCGAAATAGCCGCGATCGGCCAGGGTCATGCCGAACAGCTTGGTCACCACCGTCGCCACGCCGTCGAAATGGCCCGGCCGCATCCGGCCCTCCAGCGGTTCCGACACGCCGCCGACCGAGACGGTCGTCATATAGCCATCGGGATAGACCTCCTCGGGCTGGGGCGCGAAGATCGTGTCCACCGGCACCGTGGCCAGCAGGGCGGCATCCGCTGTTTCGCTGCGGGGGTATTGCTTCAAATCTTCGGGGTTGTTGAACTGTTTGGGGTTCACGAAGATCGTGGTGATCACCCGGTCGCATTCCTTGCGGGCGCGGCGGGCAAGGCTGAGGTGCCCGTCGTGCAGCGCGCCCATCGTCGGCACCACGCCGACCATGTCGCCCGCCGCCTTCCAACCGCGCACGACTCCGCGCAATTCGGCCACCGTACGAAGGACCGGGGTCATTTCCTTACCGGCAGGGCATCGGCAAAGGAATGCTCGGCCGCCGGAAAGCTGCGGGCGCGCACCTCGGCGGCATAGGTCGCAATCGCCTCGTCGGCTGCCTTTCCCAACTCGGCATAGCGTTTCACGAATTTGGGGCGAAAATCGGTGAACAGGCCCAGCATGTCATCGACCACCAGCACCTGCCCGTCACAATGCACCCCGGCACCGATGCCGATGGTGGGAATCGCCAGGCTTTGGCTGATGCGCGCGGCCAGGCCTTCGGGCACCTTCTCAAGCACCACCGCGAAGGCCCCGGCCGTTTCCACGGCCTGGGCATCGGCCATCACCTTTTCGGCCTCGTCCGCGCGGCCCACCACCTTGTAGCCGCCCAGCGTGTTCACCGATTGCGGCGTCAGGCCGACATGTGCCATCACCGGCACGCCGCGCTCGGCCAGGAAGGCGATGGTCGCGGCCATATGAACGCCGCCTTCCAGCTTGATCGCAGGTGCGCCGGTTTCCGCCATCAACCGGCTGGCATTGCGGAAGGCCTGTTCGGGGCTTTCCTCATAGCTTCCGAAGGGCATGTCGATCACCGGCATTGCCTTTGCGGCACCGCGCACCACGGCACGGCCATGCAGGATCATCATCTCCATCGTCACGCCCAGCGTCGACGGCAGGCCATGGATCACCATCCCCACCGAATCCCCCACCAGCACCACATCGCAATGGGCATCGACCAGCCGGGCGACGGGTGTGGAATAGGCCGTCAGCACCACCAGCGGCGTGGTCCCCTTGCGGGCGCGGATATCGGGTGGCAGCACGGGGCGAAGGGGGGAAGTGGCGCTCATCGCAAGACCCTTGGGTTTTGGCAGATTGCCCGCAATAAGGGCACAGGCCCCGCGACCTTGCAAGAAAATTACGCCGCAGCGCAGCACCGCAGCCCGGGCTTGACGGCGCCCCGCCCGCGCCGCCCTATGGCGCCGCAGCCAGGGAGACCCGCATGTCCTTCACTCAACGTGTCGCCCGCGCGGGCATCACCCCTGAGGTCGCGCGCCCCGACCCCACCCGCGTATTGGCCGGCGACCCCGTCCACACCACCTGGAACATCGAGGATCTGGGCGGGCTTTACTGCGGCCTGTGGCAATCCACCCCCGGCAAGTTCCGCATATCCTATGCCGAGTGGGAATATGTCTACATCCACTCCGGCCATTCGATCCTGACCGGGGATGACGGCACCGTCACACAGCTTCGGGCGGGCGACAGCTGCATCATCCGCCCCGGTTTCGAAGGGACGTGGGAGGTGGTGGAGACCACGCTGAAGGATTACGTCATCCGCACCTGAGCGCCGGGCTGCCGGGGGCCATCAGATCGGCACGTCACCCGAATCGACCGGCATTCCGTCGCGCGCATCGTCGAGGACGGGCGGCGGATCGTTGGCGATCGCTTCGGCGCCGTAGATCTGTTCAGGATCGACGCTGTGGGCGGGAAGCTCGACGCCACGCCCGAAATTCTCGGGGTCCACGCGCTGCGATTCCGCCTCGGACCGGACATGCACCGGGGTGCCGATCGGAATCATCTCGAACAGTGCGATGATGTCCTGGTTGAACAGCCGGATGCAGCCCGCCGAGCCGGAATTGCCAATCGATTGCAGATCGTTGGTGCCGTGGATGCGGTAATGGGTGTCGCGCCCGCCCTTGTAGAGATACAGCGCCCGCGCCCCCAGGGGGCTGCGCCGCCCGCCCGGGATACCGCGCGCAAAGGCACCGTAGACCTCGGGCTCGGTGCGCAGCATGTTCTTGGTCGGCGTCCAGCCCGGCCATTTCTTCTTGATCTGGATGGTGCCGTTGCCGGCAAACGCGCGGCCCGCACGGCCCGCCCCGATCGGGAAGCGCACCGAGTTCTCGCCCTCCCGCACGAAATACAGGAACTTCGCATAGGGGTCGACGTCGACCGTGCCGACCGGCTGTTCGCCCAGATAGGTTCCGGTGATCCGGCGGTTGACACCCTGCAGATACTCCGACGGAATGCCCGGCAGGGTATAGCCGCTGTCATAGATCGGGCCATAGCCATCCAGGAACGCTTCCCGGCTGGCGGTTTCTACCGGCGCCCCGCAGGCGGCCAACGCGGCAAAACCGGTCATCGAAAGAAACGTGCGGCGGCTGTAGGGGGTTACGATCATTGCACACCTGGGCAGGATTGACTCGCGACTTCCTAGCATGCGGAAACACAAAGATGAAACCCCGCCTTTTGTTTCCGCCCCCGCGCCGGAGCCAGGGCAACACTCAGCCGATCACATTGCCCGCAGGCCCCGAAGGACAGGCCGCCAGCGCCTCGGCCCCGTTCTCGGCAATCACCACGGTATCCTGCATGCAGTAGCCACCCGCGCCGGGCTGGCCATCGGGAACGGTCAGCATCGGCGCCAGGCTGACCACCATCCCCGGCTCCAGCACGGTATCGTCCGCCGCGCGCAAGTCCAGCGCAGCTTCACAGGCCTGAGGCTTGCCAACCCCGGCACGGCGAAACAGCGCCATCCCGCGCTCGGCCAGCAAGCCGTCCATCGCATCCGCAACCCCCGCACAACTGGCACCGGGACGCAGCAGCGTCAGGCCGTGGTCGCGGCAATCCACACCAGCCTGCCAGACCGCCAGCGACGCCGCATCAACCGCGCCCAGAAACAGCGTCCGCCCCAGCGCCACGCCATAGCCCGAAATTACCGGACAAAGGCTCATCGACAGGATATCGCCACGCTGCAACCGGCGACCGGTCAGCGGAGCATGCGCTCCGTCGCTGTTCAGCCCGGATCGCACCCAGGCCCGCGTGCCGCCATATTCCGCCTCGGGAAAGCGCGCGGCAATCTCGCGCTCCATCGCGTCGCGGCCCGCCATGGCCACCTGCCACTCGCCTGCCCC
>JBATAV010000005.1:0-8781 GCA_049662025.1 Paracoccaceae bacterium
GAACCAGCCCGGTGCGGGCAGAACCTCCCACGCTACGGCTGATCGCCCGCCCTGGTGCCGTCATGCCGGAAGGCCGGGTCCAGCAGCCGGTCCAGCATCGGCGAGATATCCTCGATCTGCTCGGCCACCACATGCACCACGCCCGCCTCGCGCTGCAACTTGCCGGTGACGCGCAACAGCCGCCCGGCGATCACCGCGCGGCGAAAGCGTTCATAGACATTGGCCCAGACGACGACATTGGCCACGCCGGTTTCATCCTCCAGCGTCAGGAAGATCACACCCTTGGCGGTGCCCGGCCGCTGGCGCACCAGCACGAGGCCCGCCACGCAGACCCGTGCGCCGGACGAGGGTTCCACCAGCTGGGCGGCGGGCAGGGCGGCGGGCGGTCGCGGCCAGCTGTTCGGGGCGGGCAGCGGGGTGAACCAGTCGGACGGGCTTTGAATATCGCGGGACATGAGAACAGATATAGAACATTTGCCGCCTCTGGCAATGCCCCGGCTTTTCGCCTATGTCGCTGAGGCGCGAGACGACACCATGAGGGACGGCAATGGCGAAGATCACTTACATCGAACACAACGGCAAGCGGCACGAGGTCGAGGTGGCCAATGGCCTGACCGTGATGGAGGGCGCGCGCGACAACGGAATTCCGGGGATCGAGGCCGATTGCGGCGGCGCCTGCGCCTGTTCCACCTGCCATGTCTATGTGGCGCCTGACTGGGTGGCAAAGCTGCCGAAGAAGGACAGCATGGAAGAGGACATGCTGGATTTCGCCTATGAGCCGGATCCGGTGCGGTCGCGCCTGACCTGCCAGCTGAAGGTTTCGCCAGCACTGGACGGGCTGGTCGTCCAGATGCCCGAAAAACAGATCTGATGCGCTGGGGGCTTGCCCCGGCACTGGCGCTGGGGCTGTTGGCACCGCCCGCCAGGGCCTGCGCCATCGACCCCTACATGAACACGGCCTTCCCGGCGTCGCTGGCGTTCGATCTGCAAAGCAAGGGTTACGTCGACCGGGTCTGGTTCGACCACCCGAGCGAGATCTACGACCACGGCATTCTTGGCCGCGCGGCAGAGCCGGACCGGCTGTTCGTTCAGTTTGCCCCCGACAGCAACGATTGCGGGTCGGTCATCACGGCGGGCGAGGGCCATGTCTTTGAAGACACCGCGCCGCGGCTGGCCGATCTGGACCGGGATGGCGAGAACGAAGTGATCGTGGTCCGCACCAGCGTTGCCAAGGGCGCGCAACTGGCGGTCTACGGGATCAAGGGCAACGCCTTTGGCCTGATCGCCGCGACCGACTATATCGGCCAGCCGCATCGCTGGCTTGCCCCGGCAGGCATTGCCGATTTCGACGGCGATGGCCGGGTGGAAATCGCCTATGTCGACCGCCCGCATCTGTTGGGCGATCTGGTCTTCGTGCGGCTGGAGGGCAAGCAGTTGCGCGAAATCGCGCGGTTGCCGGGTTTCACCAACCACCGGATCGGCGACAAATTCATCTCGGGTGGCGTGCGGACCTGCGGGCAGGGGCCGGAACTGGTGCTGGCCAGCAAGGATTGGACGCGGCTTTTGGTCGTGGGCTGGGACAAGGGGCCGGTGATGCGTGACGTCGGCACTTACTCCGCCAAGACAATGCAGACGGCCCTGGACTGCGGCTGAGCCCCGCGAAGTCGGAAATTCTTCGAACAATTTTCGTCGAATTCTCCAAAGAATTCCGCTGCGCCTACTCGGCGGCGGCGTCGCCCTTCGTCAGCCGATCCGCCTTCTTCCGCACCAGAACCGCGCGCAGGTCGTGCATCGCCAGCAACAGCGCATCGGTCACCTCTTCGAGCTGCGCATCCGTCGCTTTTGAGACCACCCATTGCGTCGTCAGGTTCATGTGATCGACGGCGCGCAGGATGTCGTCGACGTCCCGCGCCTCCAGCAAAGTGCGGCGCTTGGCCAGCCAATCCTCGATCACGGCCATGTCGGCGGGTGTCAGCTTCACCTCGCCATGCGGCTTGATGTTGCCGTTCCTGACGTTGACGCTGGCGATTTCTTCAAGCTCGATCCGGCGCTGGCGATTTTCGGTATCCACCTTGAACACGGCGGCACCGTTCTCGCGGATGCGGAAATAATAGTCCGGCAGATCGCCCGCCATTCAGACCTCACACAAGCGAAGCGCAGAACCGCTGGATGCGGGCGCAGGCTTCGCGCAATACCTCGTCCGACGTAGCGTAGCTGACGCGGAAGTTCGGGGAAAGCCCGAAGGCCGCGCCAAAGACCACGGCAACGCCGGTTTCCTCCAGAAGGGCGGTGGCGAAGACCTCGTCGTTGGAAATCACCGTGCCGCCGGGGGTGGCCTTGCCGATGCAGCCGGCGATGTCGGGGTAGACGTAGAAGGCCCCCTCGGGCGTCGGACAAGTCACGCCTTGTGCTGCGTTCAGCATCGACACCACCAGATCGCGGCGACGCTGGAACACCGCGCGCCAGTCGGCCAGAAACTCCTGCGGGCCGGTCAGCGCCTCAAGTGCCGCATGCTGGCTGATCGAACAGGGGTTCGAGGTGGATTGCGACTGGATCGTGCCCATCGCCTTGATCAGGGCCACCGGCCCCGCGGCATAACCGATCCGCCAGCCGGTCATCGCATAGGCCTTGGAGACGCCGTTGCAGGTCAGCGTGCGGTCATAAAGGCCGGGTTCGACCTCGGCGGGGGTGCAGAATTTGAAATCGTCAAAGACCAGATGTTCATACATGTCATCCGACATCACCCAGACCTGCGGATGGCGCATCAGCACATCGGTCAGCGCCTTGAGCTCCGCGCGGGTATAGCCCGCCCCGGTCGGGTTCGAGGGCGAGTTGAAGATGAACCACTTGGTCTTCGGGGTGATCGCGGCCTCCAGCGCCTCGGGCGTCAGCTTGAAATGGCTCTCAAGCCCGCAGGGCACCGAGACCGGCGTGCCGCCTGCCAGCAGCACCATGTCGGGGTAGGAAACCCAGTAAGGCGCCGGAATGATCACCTCGTCGCCCGGATTGCAGGTGGCCATCAGCGCGTTGTAGAGGATCTGCTTGCCGCCGGTGCCGACGGAAACCTGCGTCGGCGTGTAGGTCAGCCCGTTCTCGCGCAGGAATTTGGCGCAGATTGCCGCCTTCAGCTCGGGGATGCCATCGACGGCGGTATAGCGCGTCTTGCCGCAGTCGATCGCGCGTTTGGCGGCATTGCGGATATGTTCGGGGGTGTCGAAATCCGGCTCTCCGGCGCCAAGGCCGATGATGTCGCGCCCCTCGGCCTTCAGCGCCTGCGCCTTGGTGGTGACCGCGATGGTGGGCGAGGGCTTCACGCGGGCCAGGGTATCGGACAGGAAGGGCATTCGGGCATTCTCCGGCGAAAAATCTGGGTGAACGGTTTGCGATTTCCGGCTGCAGGTCTTAGGGTTGCCCCCCTACCGACACAAGCGATATCGAAAGAAGGAGAGGCAAGATGGCGGAAACCGGCAATTGGTATGCGGCCGATGTGGCAACCTTTGGCGA
This sequence comes from Paracoccaceae bacterium, assembly GCA_049662025.1. GTDB lineage: Bacteria > Pseudomonadota > Alphaproteobacteria > Rhodobacterales > Rhodobacteraceae > Pseudogemmobacter. The sequence goes on from JBATAV010000005.1 coordinate 3,505, forward strand.
CCGGTTGGCGGGCGCGCGTGAGGCGGCCGGGCTGAGCCAGGAGGATCTGGCGCAGCGTCTGGGCGTGCGGCTGACCACGGTGCAGGCCTGGGAAGAAGACATGGCAGAGCCGCGCGGCAACCGGCTGCAGATGCTGGCGGGGATGCTGAATGTCTCGCTGTCCTGGCTGTTGACGGCGGAAGGCGATGGCTTGTCGACGCCCGACGCGCCCGCAGCACTGGCCCCGGCGGCCGAACAGGCACTGGGCGAATTGCAACGCCTGCGCGCCCAGGTGTCGGCCCTTGCCGAAGAACTGGGCCAGGTGGAAAAGCGGCTGCGGCACCTGATGCGGCAAGAGGCATGATGACACAGGAGACCGCAGAGGCGCGGCTGAAACGGCTGCGGATGCGCAGTTGGCGGCGTGGCACCAAAGAGATGGATCTGGTGCTGGGTCCCTGGGCGGACGCGCATCTGGAAGCGCTGGATGAGGCCCGTCTGGCGCTTTACGATCGCCTGCTGGCCGAGAATGATCAGGATCTGATGTCCTGGCTTCTGGGCCAGTCCGCCACACCCGAGGATATGGCGCCGCTGCTGACGCAGATCGGCGGCTTTGCCCGCAGCCGCCTGCACGGCTGACCGGCCCGCAAGGCGCTGGCGTTTTCATTGTCGCAAATTTTGCCCCGATTTTGACGAGAACTCCGCACGAGTTTACTGAATGTTTGCGGTTTGTGCTGATTCTGCCCCTGTTCCAAACGAGGTGGAGTTTTCCGATGACCATGTACCAACCCCTGCTCGATGGCTCGCAGAAAGCGTTCCTCGCCTGCTATCTCGACAACCTCTCGCTGGTAGAACGCCTGCACCGGTTGCTTCTCGATGTGATCAAGGACGAGTTCGAGCGATTGCAGATTCTCGAGATCAACTCGGTCCAGGCGCTCTTGCTGTTCAACATCGGCGAGAACGAGGTGACGGCGGGTGAACTGAAGACGCGCGGCTATTATCAGGGCTCGAACGTCAGCTACAATCTGAAGAAACTGGTGGAACTGGGCTACATGCACCACCAGCGGTCCGAGATCGACCGCCGCAGCGTCAGGGTGAAGCTGTCCGAAAAGGGCCGCCGGGTGCGCGGACATGTAAGCGATCTTTTCGCCCGGCAGGCAGAAGTGATCGAACGGCGCGGGCTGGTCGATACTTCGGGCATGGACGAGATCAACACCGCGCTGAAGCGGATGGAACGGTTCTGGACCGAACAGATCCGTTACATCTACTGACACCGTACCCGAGTGCAACCATCGGTTTTCCAATTGCGCAAGCCGCGCATGCGCGCGCGGCTTGCAATCCTTCTGTCTCGGCTCTGGCCTGTGGCCAACCGCCTCGGGGCCCGGTGCCGAAACAACGTCCTTTTCCTAGGGCGGTTGCCTGGTGCGGCGCCGCGGATGCCTCCGGCGGGCGGCCTTTCAACGAGGAAGCCATGGACGAGGGTCGCAAGCCGGGCGTGCCACTGACATCGGCTCCGTCCGTCCACTCCGGGATGCTCTGATGGTTGCACCACTGGTTCAAGCACCCATTGGCGCGCGAGAGGCGGCGCCCCTCATCAGCCCGAGGAGGAGCGCGAAGCCGCGACGACGAGACAAGAGACTTGCGGCCGCTTGGCCGCACAATTGCCTTGCCGGCGGGTCAGTTGGTCTTGCGGGCGGGACGGAAGGGCAGCGGGGCGACCGGGACGCCGTCTTCCAGCAGCTTTCTCGCCTCATCCGGCCTTGCCTCGCCATAGATCGCGCGCTCCGCTGTCTCGCCATCGTGCATGCGACGGGCTTCGGTCACGAAGTTCATGCCTACATATTCCGAGGTGGTTTCAACCTGATGGCGCAGCGCGGCCAGGGCCTTTTCCAGATCTGTCTTCGCTTCGCTCAGGCTGGGGCGCGGAGGCGTTGAAGCAGGTGGTTCGGGCAAGGTGACAGCGCCTTCGGCGGCCTTGCGCGCGGGCCGGACCGAAGGGGCCATCAGCGATTTCTCTATCGATGTGGCGCCGCAGACCGGGCAGGCCAACTGGCCCGCAGCCGCAAGCGCATCGAAGGCGGTGGCATTCTGGAACCAGCTGTCAAAGCCGTGCCCCTTGTCGCAGGACAGTGTGTAGCGGATCATTGCATTCATCCTTCCCCGAGGCGAAAGGGCCAGAGGGATCTTCGCATAGCTATGGATCACCGCGCCGGGATCAAGCCTCGAAATGGCCTGGCTCAGTCTTTTGCCGGCTGCGCAGCCGCAGTTTTCACCTTTTCGGGCGCAAATGCCAGAATCAGCTGGCGCAGATCTGGCTCTTGCACCCTTTTCGCGGCTTTTTCGGGGCTGAACCATTTGCGGCGGCGCTGGCCCTTTTCGGGGTAGCTGGAGGCCAGCCGTTCAACGCGCAGCGCAAAGACCTCGACCACGCAGGGCACCACCTTCTGCGGCCCCAGGCCCTTGCGATAGGCGAAAAAGCCAAGTGAGGGCTCGCTCGGCGCCCCCTCGGCGCCGGCCTCTTCCCAGGCTTCGCGGGCGGCGGCTTCGGCGGCGGACAGCGCCTCCATCGGCCAGCCCTTGGGAATGACCCAGCGCCCGGTGTCGCGGCTGGTGATCAGCAGCACCTCCGGCCGCGCAGCATGCATCCGCCAGCACAGCGCCCCATACTGGGTGCGCGCCGCCATGTTGCAGGGTCCTTCCGCCACGATCGTCTTGTCCTGTCTTCCCATCCGCCTGCCCGAGGTGGCCGCCCCGGTAGGTTCGGGTTGCGGTCTGTTTGGCACGAAGACTCGCATGAATTGCTGAAGAATCACAGGGGGAAAGCGATCTTTTTCCTGTGATCCCCATCCCGCCCCGGTTTGACGCGGGCAAAGCTGCCGGGCCCCGCGATCAGGCGGCAATCGAGGCGCCGGTGCCGTGATGCCAGCCCCGACTGGCGCATCTGGCCACCCGCCCGCCGCATCCGGTTTCTTGACAACCCGGTCCGGGCGGGGCAGCACGGACGCCACAACAGGAGCCCAGCCATGCCCCCCGAAATCACCATTGCAGGCCGCAGGATCGGCCAGGCGCACCCGCCGCTGGTCATCGCCGAGATCGGCATCAACCATGGTGGCGATCTTTCCGTGGCGAAAGAGATGGTCCGGCTGGCGGCGGGGGCGGGCTGCGAGATGGTCAAGCACCAGACCCATATCATCGAAGACGAGATGACCGACGAGGCCAAGTCGATCTTCCCGCCCAATGCCGATGTGTCGATCTGGCATGTGATGGAGCGGTGCGCGCTTACCCTGCCGGAAGAGGCAGAGCTGAAGCGCTATACCGAATCCCTTGGCATGATCTGGATTTCAACGCCGTTTTCGCGCGCCGCCGCCGACTATCTGGAAAGCCTCGACGTGCCCGCCTACAAGATCGGCAGTGGCGAGGCCGACAACCTGCCGCTGATCCGCCACATCGCCCGCAAAGGCAAGCCGGTGATCCTGTCCACTGGCATGCAAACAATTGAAACCATTCGGAAAAGTGTGAAGACTCTGGACGACGCCGGGGTGCCCTATGCGCTGCTGGAATGCACAAACCTCTACCCCAGCCCGCCGGAAATCGTCAGCCTCAGGGGCGTCACCGACCTGCGCGAGGCTTTCCCCAAGGCTGTCGTCGGCTTTTCGGATCATTCCATCGGCCCGGAAATGGCGCTGGCCTCGGTGGCGCTCGGCGCCAGCATTCTGGAACGCCACTACACCGACAGCCGCTACAGGAAGGGTCCCGACATCATCAACTCGATGGACCCGGCCGAGTTGCGCTTTCTGATCGACCGCTCGGCCGAGATCCACATCGCCGCCAACAACCCCAAACGGCGGACCGAGGCCGAAGAGCCGGTCTACCGGTTCGCCCGCGCCTCAGTGGTGGCCGACCGCGACTTGTCTGCAGGCCATGTGATCACCGAATCCGACATCTGGGCCCGCCGTCCCGGCAGTGGCGAAATCGCGGGGTATGATTTCGACAAGGTGCTGGGGCGCAGACTGAGCCGCGCCGTCACCCGCAACACCCAGTTGAAGTGGAGCGATCTGGACGGCTGAACCCGGCCCGCTCTTGCCTTGCGCAGAGGGGCGCGCAAAAGCTAAAGGTGAACCGCGCCCCAGAACCGAAAGCTGACATTGTCCCGCAACCTCCTGTTCCTTACCGGCACCCGCGCCGATTTCGGCAAGCTGGAGCCGCTGGCCGCCGCCGCGCGCGATGCCGGGCATCGGGTGACGTTCTTCGTGACCGGCATGCACATGATGGACCGATGGGGCCTGACCAAGCTGGAGGTCAGCCGGATGCCCGGCGTCGCGGTGCATGAATTTCTGAACCAGCGCCCTGGCGATCCGCAGGATGCGGTGCTGGCCAAGACCGTCACCGGATTTTCCGACTATGCCAGCGAACTGAAGCCCGACCTGATCGTCATCCACGGCGACCGGGTCGAGGCGCTGGCCGGCGCGCTGGTGGCGGCGATGAACTATGTCCGCTCGGCCCATGTCGAGGGCGGCGAGGTTTCGGGCACCATCGACGAGGTGTTTCGCCACTGCAACACCAAGCTGTGCACCCATCATTTCGTGTCGTCCGACGCCGCCGCGCGGCGGGTGATGGCGCTGGGCGAGCCGGCCGGATCGGTGCATGTCATCGGCTCTCCCGAGCTGGATTTCCACGCCCGTCCTTCGGGGTTGACGCTGGATGAAGTGCGGGCGCACTACGATATTCCCTTTGCCGATTATGGGGTTGCGGTGTTTCACCCGGTCACCAGCGAACAGGCCACCATGGGCGCGCAGGCCCGCGCGCTGTTTGGCGCCTTGCAGGCATCGGGGCGGTGCTTCGTGGTCATCGCCCCCAACAACGACCCCGGATCGGACGCCATCTTCGCCACGCTGGATGGCCTGCCGAAAGACCGCTTCCGCGTCCTGCCCTCGATGCGGTTCGCGCATTTTTCCGAACTGATGAAAAGCGCTGCCTGCATGGTCGGCAATTCCTCGGCGGGCGTGCGCGAGGCGCCATTTCTCGGCCTGCCGTCGCTGGACATCGGCACCCGGCAGGCCAACCGCTCGGATGCGGGCTCGGTCACCGCCTGCGAGGCGTCAGACAGCACCGCGATCACCGCGTTTCTGGCCGACCAATGGGGGCATCGCCACCCGACCCACGCGGGCTTTGGCCAGGGCGCTGCGGCCAGCCGGTTCGTGCAGGTGCTGGGGCAGCAGGCTTTCTGGGACCGCCCGCTCCAGAAAGCCTTTCAGGACATGGGCTAGGGCGTGGGCTGGCAACTGGCCGCCTGGCTTGGTC
>JBATAV010000006.1:0-6092 GCA_049662025.1 Paracoccaceae bacterium
TTGACCACGATCGGCGTCTTGCGGATTTGCCGGACGAAATCCAGCGCCTTGGCGACGGCGCGCGGGCCGGTCGATTTGCCCTTGATGATCTCGACCAGCATCATCTTGTCGACCGGCGAGAAGAAGTGGATGCCGATGAAATCGGCCGGGTGGGCCGAGGCGTTGGACAGGCTGGTGATCGGCAGGGTCGAGGTGTTGGTGGCGTAGACCGGGCCGGGGCCGGTGGCGGCGTCGGCCTTCTTGGTGACTTCGGCCTTCACCTTGGGGTCCTCGAACACGGCTTCGACGATCAGGTCCACCCCTTTCAGCGCGGCATAATCGGTGGTGGCTGTGATGCGGGCCAGGACTTCGGCCTTCTTCTCGGCGGTCACCTTGCGGCGGGCGATGCCCTTGTCGAGGATGGCTTCGGAATGGGCTTTGCCACGGGTTGCGGCCTCTTGCGTGCTGTCGATCAGCACCACCTCGATGCCTGCGCTGGCGGCGACATAGGCGATGCCGGCGCCCATCATGCCCGCCCCGAGAACGCCCAGCTTTTTCACCGACTGGTCGGGCGCGTCGGGGCGGTTGGCGCCCTTGTCCAGCGCCTCCTTGTTGATGAAGAGGCTGCGGATCATCGCGGCGGAAGAGGGGTTCATCAGAACGCTGGTGAACTGCCGCGCCTCGATCTTCAGCGCGGTGTCGAAGGGGACGAGCGCGCCTTCGTAGACCGCCGCCAGCAGGGCCTTGGCGGCGGGGTAGACGCCTTGCGTCTTGCCCAGAACCATGGCGTTGGCGCCGACGAAGGTCATGAAGCCCGAAGGGTGATAGGGCGCACCGCCGGGCATTTTATAGCCCTTGTCATCCCAGGGTTTCACCAGATCGGCATCCTTGGCGGCCAGAACCCAGGCTTTGGCGGCCTTGAGCAGGTCTTCGGGGGCGGTGACTTCGTCGATCAGGCCGGCGGCTTTGGCGGCTTTGGGGTCAGAGAGTTTGCCTTCCAGGAGGAAGGGGGCGGCCATCATGGCGCCCATCTTGCGGGTCAGGCGGGTGGTGCCGCCAGCGCCAGGGAAGATGCCGACCATGATCTCGGGCAAGCCGATCTTGGCGCGGGCGTTGTCGGCGGCGAAGATGCGGTGGCACGACAGCGGCAGTTCCAACCCGATGCCGAGGGCGGTGCCGGGAAGCGCTGCAGCGATGGGTTTGCCGCCCTTCTTGGTCTTGCGGTCCATCCCCGCCAGTTCGATCTTGCGTAGGGTCTGGTGCATGGTCATCACGCCGTCAAAGATAGCTTGCGCGCCGCCCGCCCGCATCTGCGCGATGACGTTCAGGTCCATGCCGCCGGCGAAATCCTTCTTGCCGGAGGTGATGACGATGCCCTTGACCGAGCCGTCGCCCAGCGCCTGATCGACCAGATCGCTGAGCTGTTGAAAGCCGGCGGTAGACATGACGTTCATGCTTTTTCCGGGCACGTCCCAGGTGATGGTGGCCACGCCGTCGGCGTCGGTTTTCATGGTGAAATCGGTCATCGGTTCGTCTCCTTGGGCCAGCCGGGATAGGGTGTGCCCGCCTTTGTGGCAAAGGCGCGTTGGCCGTTCCGGCGTGTGTAGTGAAGGTCGATATCGGGGTAATGGCAGGCATCTTCGGGCAGGCGGGTGCCGACGATGAAGAGGGTGGCGGGACCGGGGCCGTCATTGCGCAGGGCGTGGGCGTTGGGCTGGCCCTTTGGCCAGCAGACGCAGGTGCCGGGGCCGATGGGGTGCGGGCCGTCGTTTTCGAGAAGCGTCACCTCGCCGGACAGGACGTAAAGGAATTCGTCCTCGGCCTCGTGCCAGTGGCGAAGGCTGGATTGGCCACCGGGGTGGAGAAATTCGAGGAAGGCGCCGAATTGCGTCAACCCGCCGGCATCGGAAAGGGCAATGTCTTCGGACAGGCCGAGGTCGGACCACTGGGCGGGGTAGTTGTTGGCGCAGACCTCGGGTTTGACGCTGCCTGCAGGCAGAACCTGCGGCATTCGGATGCCGTCGAAGGCGCGGCCCCAGCGGGCGGTCAGGTTCAGAAGCGTCTCGGGCAGATCGCCTTGGCGGCGAATGGTGCCGTCGGCGGCGATGACCTGCCAGCGGGTGTCGCTGTTCACCTGCCGATCGCCGCTGTCGGGGTAGGTGCAGATGTCGCCGGCGGCGCGGGAACCGAGGATGATGTACCGGGCAGGGGTATCGCCGCGGTTGGTCAGGTGGTGGGCGTTGGGGTCGCCATGGCGCCAGCAGACCGCATCGCCGGGGAAAAGTTCGGTCTCGCCCGCATCGTCGTGCAAGGTGACAGTGCCGGACAGGATATAGAGAAACTCGTCCTCGGCCGAATGCCAGTGGCGCTGGCTTGACCAGGTGCCGGGTGGCAGGGTTTCGATATGGCAGCCGAATTGGCGAAGCCCGCCCGCATCGGACAGAAGCAGCGTTTCCACCCCGTCGCGGCGGGTGACCTTGGTGGTGGCCGGATCGACGATCATGCGCGGGCCTCGGCTTGCGGCCGGGGATCGGCGGCGCCAAGGGCCTGCAACTGTTCGGGCCGCCCGAAAGGCCCTTTGGGGCCGAGGATCGACTCGACAGTCGGCGGCCAGTCCAGCGTGAGCAGCGGATAATTCGCCTCGGAAACCAGCCAGGCACCATTGCGGCACACCAGAACCTCGCTTGCGGCATGGGGCGCGATGACCCGCTCTCCTTGGGTGATCATATGGGTGAAGTGCCAGCCGACGATCCGGTCGGGGCGCAACTGGTCGGCCTCGCGCGCCACGCGCTCGTAATGCGTCACGCCGCGGACCTGCAGCGCATCGGCGACGACCTCGAAGGCGGGCCGCATGTCCTCGCGCTTGTAGATGACGGAATGCGCCTGTGCGGTGCGCACCAGAAAGGGCAGATCGTAGCAGGCAATGTAGGCGTCAAAATCCCGCGTCAGGACCGCCCGCGAGACGGTGTCGAGACAGGTTTGATAAATCACCAGGGGGGTCATCTTGGCCCTTTCCAATCGCTGCCGTTCTTGTGGGTGAACACCGCCTTGCCGCGTTCCATCGTGACCTTCATGTCGACGTCGGAATAGGTTGCGACCTCTCGCGGAGCCTTGGTGCCGATCACCAGAAAGCGGGCGGGTGCATCGCTGCGGTTGATGAAATGGTGGCCGTTGCCAGAATCCGCCGGGAAGGCGGCACAATCGCCCGCGCCCATCGACGTTTCACCCTGATCTTCGACCAGCACGCAGGCGCCGTCGATGACCATGACGAATTCGTCTTCGTTCAGATGCCAGTGGCGCAAACTGGACAGGGCACCGGCCTGCAAGGTGACAAGGTTCACGCCGTATTGCGTCAGCCCCCCCGCCTCGCCCAGCCGCAGCGACGACCGCCCTTGCATCATTGCGGCATAGGGTTCGGGGTAGATCGAGCCGGTCTTCACCGGCACCTTGGAAAGATCGAGTTTCGGCATCTTCTCCTGCCCCTTTCCCGTTCAGACAGGCCCGGCGCCGGGCCCGATCTGGCCCCGCCCCAAGGTCCAGTCGATGTGTTCCGCCGCACTGACGATCTCGGAGATGCGCAACCCTTGAGGGGTTGGCATCAGGGTGATTTCGGAATGATCGGGATCGGCGATGCGATGGGCACGCGCGAAGAAGTGGACAGTGCAGAACACCTGGAAGGCGCCGTCGGATTCGTCCCGCATCTCTTGCACCTCGCGGTAGATGTCGGTCACTTGCGCGGCGCGGATCGCGGCATGGTACAGCGCAAAATCCTGCGCCAACGCCAGGTTGTCGGCCAGCCCAAAGGCCTGCCCGCCGCGCGGCACGATCCGTAGAGGCAGCGACCTGACCTGGCGAGAAAGCGGAAAATCGCCCGAGATCAGCGCCTGCGTCTGCTGGTTGCCAGGCTCGCAGAAAGCCAGTTCAGGCATGACATCCCCCTTCCGGCGGCGGATGCCGTTGCCTTAGCGGGCGGCGGCCGCGATTTGCAACACTGGCGGGCAGGTGCATTCCGACATTTCGGTGCGCAGCCCGGCATCGGTGGTGCACATGTATTCCACGGTCGAGGCCACCAATAGCGACTTCTCCCCGGCCAGTCGCGCCACCCAGTCGACCCAGACCCGGAACCGGCCCTTGCGCGGCACTTCGACCGCTGTCACCTTTGCCGAAAGCGCCGTCGCACCCGCCGCCAGCAATCCGTGGCGGACACTGCGAAACGCGGCCTCCAGCTCTCGCGGAGAGGCGAGGGCGCGCATCCTGTCCCCGATATAAACCGGCATCGGATAAAGATGCTCGCGCGAGAGATCCTCGAAACGGCCGGACATGATAAGTGCGGCACGCCAATCCATCAGGCGGCCGATGCTGTCGTACATTGTCTACTTCCACAAATCGCTGGTTTACCCAAGGAATATGGTAAGCGATGCTGACCTTCTTCAACCGCAGCGGTAAAGTTACGCTACGGCATTCGCCCTGCAGGGCAGAGTCTTTCCTGACGGGGGCGCAACGCATTTCAATCAGACCCTTTCGATGATCGTCGCGGCGCCCATGCCGCTGGCGATGCAGAGCGTGGCAAGGCCGATTCCCTTGCCGGTGCGTTCCAATTCGTCCAGCAAGGTGCCGATGATGATGGCACCGGTAGCACCAAGCGGGTGGCCCATGGCGATGGACCCGCCGTTGGGGTTGACCTTGGCCGGATCGACCTTGAAGGCCTGCTGAAAGCGCAGGACGACAGCGGCGAAGGCTTCGTTCACCTCGAAAAGGTCGATGTCGGCAATGGTCATTCCGCTGTCGCGCAGGATCTTCTCGGTCACCGGAACCGGGCCGGTCAGCATGATGGTGGGATCGGTGCCGATCTTCGCTGTGGCACGGATGCGGGCCCGCGGCGTCAGACCATGGGCCTTGCCAAAGGCGGCGTTTCCGATCAGCACCGCGGCAGCGGCATCGACGATTCCCGATGAGTTGCCGGCGTGGTGGATGTGGTTGATCCGCTCCAGATGCGGGTATTTCATCAAGGCCAGCTTGTCGAAGCCGGGCATCACCTCGCCCATGTCCTTGAAGCTGGCTTTCAGCGCGCCGAGGGTTGCCATGTCGGTGCCGGGGCGCATGTATTCGTCGCGGTCCAGGATGGTCAGGCCATTGCGGTCGGTGACAGGGACGATGGACTTGGCAAAGCGGTTGTCGTCCCAGGCGGCGGCAGCGCGGCGCTGGCTTTCAACGGCCAGGGCGTCGGCATCGTCGCGGGAAAAACCATATTCGGTGGCAATGATGTCGGCGGAAATGCCCTGCGGCACGAAATAGGTCTTCATCGCCAGCGTCGGGTCCACCGCGATGGCGGCGCCATCGCTGCCCATGGCGACACGGCCCATCATCTCGACGCCCCCGGCGATATAGGCCTGCCCTGCCCCGCCCCTGATCTGGTTGGCGGCCAGATTCACCGCCTCCATGCCTGACGCGCAAAAGCGGTTGATGGCCAGCCCGGGGATGCGTTCGTCAAGCTCTGACAGCAGCACAGCGCTGCGGGCCAGGCAGCCGCCCTGTTCGCCCACCTGGGTGACATTGCCCCAGATCACGTCCTCGACGGCGTGGCCTTGCAAGCCGTTGCGGTCTTTCACCGCGTTCAGGATGCCGGCCGAAAGCGCGACCGAGGTCACCTCGTGCAGCGCGCCATCAGGTCGCCCCTTGCCGCGGGGCGTGCGGACGGCATCGTAGATGAAAGCGTCGGTCATGGTGTTCTCCGTGTCAGGCCCGGTCCGAAGGATTGCCGGGCATCAGCTCGTAAGGGTGTTTCCAGCCTGGCAAACCCGCGATGCGGCCAAGCCAGGCGTCGATATGCGGCCAGTCGGCGCGGGTGAAGCCGAAGGGTTCAGGATAGTAGAGGTAACCCGCGCAGGACAGATCCGCCACCGTCACGGCGGTTCCCACGATCCAGTCACGGGCGGCGAGATGGGCGTTCAGCACGGTGTAGGCGGCCTTGAGGCGGCCTTGCAGGAAGGGGATGACGCCTTCGGGGCGTTTTTCTGCGGGCAGGAAGTTCATCTGAAAGCGGCAGGTGCCCGCCTGACCGGAGAGCTTGTGATTGTCCCAGAACATCCAACGCAACACCTCGCGGCGTTGGG
>JBATAV010000007.1:0-10955 GCA_049662025.1 Paracoccaceae bacterium
AGGGCGCGCAGGCCGGGGTGTTCGCGCCGCGCCATGACCTTCAACCCCTGCCGCACAAAGGCGCGGTTGACGCCGATCAGCGGCGCCACATCGGCGACCGTGGCCAGAGCGACAAGGTCCAGCATCGCCATCAGGTCGGGGCCGGTCTGGCCGCCTTCGCGCAGTTGGCGGTTGGCCTCGACCAGCATCAGGAACACCACCGAAGCGGCGCAGAGATGGGCCAGCGCGCCGCCTTCGTCCTGCCGGTTGGGGTTCACGATAGCATGGGCGGCGGGCAGGGTCTCAAGCGCCAGGTGGTGGTCGAGGATGACCACGTCGGCGGGGGCGGCGGCGGCGACGGGCTCGTGGGAGAGGGTGCCGCAATCGACGCAGAGGATGAGGCTGTGGTTGGCCGCGAGGGTCTGCATGGCGGGCACATTCGGGCCATAGCCTTCGTCGATGCGGTCGGGGATGTAGAGGGTGGCCTGCCGCCCCATCGCTCGCAGCCAGATGATCAGGAGTGCTGCGGAGGCGCCGCCGTCCACATCGTAGTCGGCGAAGATGGCGATTCTTTCCCCTTTGGCGACGGCGGCAAGGAAGCGGGTGGCGGCTTTTTCCATGTCGCGCAGGGACCGCGGGTCGGGCAGCAGGTCTTTCAGCGTGGGGGAAAGGAAGGCGGCGGCATCGGGGGGGGCGATGCCGCGGGCGGCGAGGATGCGGCAGAGGGGAAGGGGCAGGCGGGTAGTTTGGGCCATCGCCTCGGCCAGCCGGTCCTGATCGGGGCCGGGGCCGACCCAGCGGCGGCCGGTGAGAGAGGCGGTGACGTTCAGGAAGGCGGGATCCATCGGCAAGGGGTGCCAGAGGCGCCCGAGGGGCGCAAGGGGGAGAGGCAGCGTCCCGAGTCGGGACGGGTGCACGGTTTCAATGATTTCAATGGCTTGATATTCCGGACTTCAGGAATTGTTAACCATTGACGCGCGACCGAATTGTTTCGGAACGGCGAAAGGTGATTGGTCGCGCGTCACTGACCGCAAGGCTGGACCCCGCGCAGCGCCGGGTTCGGCCCGCCGATGATCGGCAGGGTCATCAGCGGGACTCTCGCTTCAGGGCAGCGGCGGCGGCACGATCAGACCCGATCGCGCCCGCCTCGCGCGCGATCCTGTAAAGGCGCTGGAGGCAAGGAGAGCGACGGCAGGCGGCCGAGCTTTCCTGTTCTGCCGCCACAGTCGCAAAGGCGATGTCATCAATGGTCGCTTCAACGACCGGTATCGGTTCTCTGGTCTCATGACCGGGGTGCTGCGGAAAGGCGATGGTTCAAGCGCCTCGGTGAGCGTGTCGCTCTCATGGGTTGCATGCAAACCATTGTCGGGCAACGCATGGCGCGCGATTTCGACGGGCAGGTTGCCGAGCCGCAGATCAGAGCCGCAATCCTGAACCGCTTCACGGCCCCAGGAACACCGAAAACTCGGCGCCTCGGAGTTGCTATCCATGGGAAGGGAAAACCCGATCTCAGCCTGATTTGTGCAACGGAGCCGGAGGGAACGCGACTGCGGGCGAATCTTCTCTGGATCGCAACCGATTGATTTTGAATAATTGTCCGATAGCGAAAACGGAACCACACCGCCAACCGGCTATCCGGTTGTTCTGCACCCGCTGACCAAATCCACCCGGTCTCGTGGCAGATACCGCACCTGCATCATGCCGACCATGTGGATGACGTCGGAGCTGGTCTTGAACGACCGAAACGGGGCGCGATCTGTCTTCCCGCAACGCTATGGCACCGCCTTGCCAGGCTCAACCGCGTTTTCTCTGACGCTGGCCCTGGGCGAGTTGCACCCGATACGGACTTTGCGACGCAACGAGTCCCGGGCGGTACAGGCGACCGCGCCAGACCCGCTGCGTGCGGCAATCGTCAGGCCGCTGGCGCCCGATCTTGCGGCCCGTTTTCCCGGAAGACAGGCCGCGACCGTTGAAGGCCGAAAAGGCCAACCGGAAATCAGCTGCGGCCCTTCCATGGCACAAGTTTCTTTTCGATGATGCGCATCAAGATGTCGATGCTGTAGCCGATGACGCCGATCAGGATGATGCCCATCACAACGATGTCGGTCAGTTGGAACTTGGATGCCGCGATGATCATCATGCCGGCACCCTTTTGCGCGGCGACCAGCTCTGCCGCCACGACAGTTCCCCAGCAGACGCCCATTGCCACCCTTGCCCCGGTAAAGATGTCGGGCAGGGAATTCGGAATGATGACATGCAGCATGATCTGGGTTTTCGACGCCCCCAGCGAATAAGCGGCGTGGATTTTCGACAGGTTGACCCCCGAAACGCCCGACCGTGCGCCAATGACCATGATCCACAGCGCAGCAAGGAACAGCAGCACCACCTTGCCGGTTTCCCAGATGCCGAACCAGATGATCACCAGCGGGATCAGCGCCAGCGGCGGCACCGGCCGCATGAATTCGACGATCGGGTCGAACCAGCCCCGGAACCAGCTTGACAGGCCCATGGCATAGCCCAGCGGAATGCCGACCAGCGCGCCAAGGAAGAACCCGGCCAGAACCCGGCCCAGCGAGGCCGCAAGATGGCCCAGCAGCGACGTGTTCTGATAGCCGTTGGTCGCGATTTCGACCAGACGGGCAACGACGGCCTCGGGCGACGGCAGCCAGATCGGCTCCATCTGCCAGCCGCTGTAGGGTTCGAAGTTGAGCGACCCCTTCGAGGTCATCGTGACCTTGCCGTTCGGCACGGCCACGGTTTGATCGGCGATGATCGGCTTGCCCTCGACCGCGACGATCACTGCGCCAGGCCCGTCATTCTCGGCCGGTTTCAAAAGCGCCGACCGCCAGGCGGCGGCAACGTCGCTGTCGTTGACGGCAAAGCCGCTGCTTGCCTCGGGCACCGGGGCATCGGGCTTGTTGGTTCCCTTGTAGACCAGCACCTGCACATTTGCCTCGGCCTCGGCCCCTTCGGCGTTGCGCACGGTGTAGGTGAATGACGTATTGCCCACGAAGGGGCCGGGCACGTGCAGCGGCACCAGCCTTGACCCGGTAAAGGCCGCCCAGATCAGGAAGATTGCAAAGACCGAGATGATCGAGGCAACCCGGTCGGGAACGATGGCGGATTCGTCGCCAAAGGTCACGGTCTTGAGCGAGGCGTAGTCATGGCGGTCGCGATGCGACTTGTACCGGCCCCAGAAGAACATCGAGAAGACGAAGATCGTCACGTAAAAGACCAGCACCATCATGCTGCCGTCTCCGATCTGCCCATGATTTCCTCTTCCATGCTCCAGATCATCGAAAGTATCTCGTCACGTGTCTCTGCAAACCCTTCGGATTTCTTGACCAGGCGCAGGTCTGCCTCGACGCCACGCTCGGCAAAGGGCAGGCGGTATTCCTTGAAGATGCGCCCCGGTCGCGGCGCCATCACCAGCAGACGCTCGCCCAGAAGCAGCGCCTCTTCCACCGAATGGGTGATCAGGATCACGGTCTTGCCGGTCTCTTTCCACAGCTTCAGCACGAGACCCTGCATCTTTTCGCGCGTCAGCGCGTCCAGTGCGCCCAGGGGTTCATCCATCAGGATCACTTCGGGTTCGTTGGCCAGGCAACGCGCCAGGGCCACGCGCTGCTGCATGCCGCCCGAAAGCTCGTAGACCGCCTTGTCGCCGAAATCCTTCAGCCCGACCGTTTCCAGCAGATGCGCGGTGATCTTGTCGCGCTGCGCTTTTGGCATGCCCTTCATCCGGGGACCGAAGTCGATGTTGCGGCGCACGTTCATCCATTCGAACAGCGCGCCTTGCTGAAAGACCATGCCGCGCTCGGGGCCCGGACCGGTCACCCGATTGCCGTCCAGCAGGATCTGTCCTTCGGTCGGCGCGAGGAAGCCCGCGAGGATGTTCAGCAGGGTGGTCTTGCCACACCCTGACGGGCCAAGCACGGACAAGAGTTCACCCTGCTCAAGGCCCAGCGACACGTTCTGCAGCGCGTGAACCGACTCGCCGTTCGGCAGGTCGAACCGCATCGAGATGTTGTCGATCTTCAATCCGGACATGTCATCCCCTCCAACCGTCAAGCTGTGGATTGCGGGCGGCGCAAGACGCGCCGCCCGCCTGTCGCGGTCTTTGAGACTACATTCCCTTGGCGGATGCCAACGGCGCAAGGTTGACGTGGGCGCTGTAGTCGGGAAGTGCCACCGGTATGGATCCCGCCGTCTGGAAAACGCCGGCCACACCCTTCATGAACTCTTGCGCGCCGCCGCCCAGCCACTTTGCCGAAAGCTGGTCGTCGATGGACGGGAAAGTGAAGGTCGCAAGGGTTTCGCCTGCTGCGGTTTCATCCATCCCGGAATCCCTGGCAATGATGGGCAGCATTTCCGCCTGCTTGGCGGGATCGGCCCACATCGCGTTGGCGTCGGCGGTTACCTTCAGGAATTTGGCGACCAGCTCGGGGTTTTCGGCCACGAAGGACGCAGGCGCCGACGTCAGGTCGAATACCAGGATGCCCAGTTCTTCCTTCTCGGCGCCCGTCAGCAGGATGTTGCCGGATTCCTTGGCACGACGCAGCGCGCCGCCCCAGCCACAGAACATGTCGACCGACCCTTGCGCGAACGCAGCAGCGCCATCGGGCGGTGCCATGTCGACGATGTCCATGCTGGCGACATCAACGCCGAAATGCTCCATCTGCTTTAGGAACCCGTAATGCGCGGCCGTACCCAAGGGAAGGGCCACCTTCTTTCCGGCCAGTTCGGCCGCATTGGTCTTGTCGATTTCCAATACGCTCTGCACGACGCAGTTGTCGTTCTCGGAGTAGGAAACCGCAACGTCCAGCGCCTGCAGGTCCTGCCCGGCGCTGGTTGCAACCACAAAGGGCGGCACGCCTTGCGAAACAGACATACTGACATCACCCGAGGCCATGGCGGCCGACATTGCGGTGCCGGTGTCGAAGGAAACCCAGTTCACCTTGACGCCCATGGCGCTGTCGTAGGTGCCCATTGCCTTGGCATATTCGAAAGGCATCGGCCACTCGAGGAAATAGCCGACGGTGATTTCCTTCACGTCGCCATCGGCCAGCGCTGCCGGGGCCGAGGCCAGGATTGCAGTGCCCGCAAGCAGCAGATTCAGTGTCTTCTTCATGAATACTCTCCCGTTGGTGTTGTTATTCGTGTCCGGTTCCGGCAACCCGCTTCTGTCGGCGGTGTTTGCAGTCAGGGCAGATCAAGCCCTAACAGGTTCAGTTTCCAAGTCATAGGCCGGGAGCCGGGTCGCGGCCGAAAGCCTTGCGATCCGGGCCCGCTCGTTTGATCCCACCGAAGCGGTTGCCCGCATCTTGCAAGACAGTTCCCGCCGCAGAAGTTAAGCGTTAGGTTGCGGGGGATTGAAACGCCAGGATGCCCGCCATGCCAAAGGCCGATACGCCCCCGGCCCAGACCGAGCTGACCCTGCGCGGTCTGCGGGTCTTTGTGGCGCTGGAGGAATCCGGTTCGATTGCCGGGGCCGCCGCGCGGATCGGCGGGTCTTCCTCTGGCGTCAGCCAGAACATCAGTGCGTTGGAGGCGGCCGTCGGGGCCAAGCTGTTCGATCGCAGGGCAAAGCCGGTGACCCTGACCCCGGCGGGGCAGCTTCTGCGCGCGCACGCGCACCGCATCCTGTCGGTCGTTTCCGAGGCGCAGGCCGATCTGGCACAATTCAGCATGACCAGCCTGCCCAATCTGAACCTGGCCATCATCGACGATCTGGACGCCTCGCTGACGCCGGTGCTGGTGCGCGCACTGCAGGCGCGGTTCCGGCAATGCTTCATCAACGTCTTTTCCGGCCGGTCGGATCAGGTCAGCAAGCGCCTGGTGGACCGGCAATCCGACATCGGCGTGACGGCGCTGGTTCCCGATGACGCCCAGGCCTTCCGGTCGATCCCGATCCTGCGGGAAAGCTTTGTGCTGGTCATGGCGCGCGGTGTCCTGCGGCCCGATGAAGATGTGCGCGCCGCCCTTATGCGGCTGCCCTTCGTCCAGTATTCCGAGACCATGCCGATCGGCCGCAAGATTGCCAACCACCTCAAGCGTGTCCGGATGAATGTGCCCCGCCGCTATGCGTTCGAGGCAAGCCGGTCGGTTCTGGCGATGGTGGTGGAAACCGGCGGCTGGACGATCACCACGCCGCTGAGCCTGCTGGACGCGGAACGGTTTTGCGGCGACGTCACGGTCAGCGCACTGCCCTTTGCCGGCGAAACCCGGCATATTCATCTGGTGGCACGCAGCGACGAATTGTCGAACCTTCCGGTCGAACTGGCCCGGCATTGTCGAACCTTGGTGCGAGAACGGCTTTTGCCGCGGTTCGTCGAGCTTGCGCCCGACCTGCCGGATGCCATCCAGGTGCTGGGCGACGACGATTAGCATGTTGTGGCCGCCTCGATGATGGCGGCAACCAGGCAATCCAGACTGTCGGTCCAGACCTGCCCCGCCAGTGCCGGTGTCAGCAGCGACAATTCGGTGCAGGCGACCAGCAGATGGTCGGTCTGATCTGCAAGACCAGCGGCCAGCCCGGCAAATCCGGCCGCAACATCGGCGCCGGTATCGCCGGTCTTCACCCGGCGGATCAGTGCCAGAAGCGGGGCGTCGTCCTGAAGGAAGACCTGGTTCAACCCGGCATCCGCAAAGGGCTGGTCGAACACCCGGGCAAGCCGCACCGCAGGTGAGGCAAGCATGCCGACGCGCGCGCCCGCGGGCAGCATCTTTCCCAGGTGCCGCAGCGTGGCCAGGCGCATGTCGATGAACGGCAGCGGCGTGGCCTGCTTGATCGCTTCGGCATAGGCATGGGCAGTGTTGCACGGCATCGCCAGCGCCACGGCTCCGGCAGCGGCGAGATCGCGGGCCATCTGGGCCAGGACCGGGCCGGGGTCGTCTCCGGTTCCGTCGATCAGCCGCCGGATGCGGCTGGGCACGGCGGGGTTCTGATGCACGATCAGCGGCACATGGTCGGCATCGTCACGGGCGGCCACGGCGTCGATGACCATCTGCATCAGATGCACCGTCGCTTCGGGACCCATGCCGCCAAGGATGCCGACCGGTTTCATGGGTGCGGCAGTACGTGGGTATAGCCGGTCAGCCCGATCGCCCCGCCGGTGTGCAGAAAGACGATCTTCTGGCCCTTCTTGAAGTGGCCTTTGCGGCACAGATCAATCAACCCCGCAGCCCCCTTGCCGGAATAGACCGGGTCCAGCAGGATCGCCTCGGTGCGGGCGAAGATGTTGATGGCCTCCAGCGTGCTTTCGGCGGGAATGCCGTAGCCCTGGCCGACGTAATCGCTATTGGCCACCACGTCGCCGCGTGCCACCGCGCCCTGGACGCCCAGCTTTTCCTCGGTTTCCTGGGCCAGCTTGAAGACATTGGCCTCTTGCGCATCCTTGGGCGCGCGCACGCTGATGCCCAGAAGCGGCAATTGCGCATTCAGTGCCATCAGCCCCACGATCAGCCCGGCCTGAGTGCCCGTCGACCCGGTCGCGGTGACCATGTGGTCAAAGCTGATGCCGCGGTCGACCATCTGACCCAGCAATTCCAGCGCGCAGTTGGCATAGCCCAAAGCACCCGTTGGGTTCGACCCGCCACCGACGATGGCATAGGGATTGCGGCCCCTGGCGCGGAAGTCCTCGGCCACGGCCATCATCTCGGCGTTCATGTCCAGGCCCTGGCTGCGGTGCTCGAGGGTGGCGCCATGCAGCACATCCAAAAGGACATTGCCGTTGGTCCGGTAGTTCGGCTGGTTAAAGCCGGTGCGGTCTTCCAGCAGGATATGGCAATCCATGCCCAGCTTTGCCGCCGCTGCCGCCGTCTGGCGGGCATGGTTGGATTGCGTGGCCCCTTGCGTCAGCACGATGTCGGCCTTTTGCGCCACGGCCTCGGCCATCAGGAATTCCAGCTTGCGGGTCTTGTTGCCGCCGGTGGAAAGCCCGGTGCAATCATCGCGCTTGATCCAGATTTCGGGGCCACCCAGCAACGCCGACAGTCGCGGCATCGGTTCCAGCGGGGTTGGCAGATGGGCAAGCCGGATGCGGGGGAAACGGGACAGGTGCATGGGGGGTGATCCTTCAGGTTCGGGCCAGTCGCGCCGGGGGCGCCAGAGTCTGCAAGCGAATTTCGGCGGTGCGGGCATGGCCCTCCATCCCCTCGTACCGGCTGATGGATGCGGTTACGGCGGCAAGGTCGGGCAGGGCCTCGGCCGTCACCTGTTGCCAGGTCACGGTCTTCAGGAACTTGTGCACCGACAGGCCGCCGGTGTAGCGGGCCGCGCCGGAGGTTGGCAGGACGTGATTGGTGCCCGCGGCCTTGTCGCCAAAGGCAACCGTGCTGTTCGCGCCCAGGAAAAGCGAGCCGTAGGCGCGCAGCCGCGCTTTCCACCATTCCAGGTCGGCGGCCTGAACATGCAGGTGTTCGGGGGCGATGCGGTCGGCTTCGGCGGCCATCGCCTCGCGCCCGTCGCACAGGATGATCTCACCCAGGGCCGACCAGGCGGCCTCGGCGGCGATGCGGTTGGTCGGCGGCAGTTCGGCCGCACAAAGCGGGGCCAGCCGCACCACCTCGGCCGCAAGGGCCGCGCTGTCGGTGACCAGCCAGACCGGCGAGGTCGCGCCATGCTCGGCCTGGCCGATCAGATCCCAGGCCACGACCAAGGGATCGGCCGTGGCATCGGCGATCACCATGCTGTCGGTCGGTCCCGCCACCATGTCGATGCCGACCCGGCCAAACAGCAGGCGCTTGGCCTCGGCCACATAGGCATTGCCGGGGCCGACAAGGATATCGGCCTTCGGCAATCCGAAAAGGCCAAAGGCCATCGCCGCAACCCCCTGCACGCCCCCCAGCGCCAGAATGCTGTCGGCGCCGCAGGTCTTCAAGGTGTAAAGAATGGCATCCGGCACTCCGCCCGGCGCATCGGGGCGCGGCGGCGAGACGGCGGCGATATGCTTGACGCCCGCCACCTTTGCCGTGGTCACCGTCATCATGGCCGAGGCGATATGGCTGTAGCGCCCGCCCGGTACATAGCAGCCGGCACAATCGACCGGGATCAGCTTTTGCCCGACCCGAAGACCGGGGCGCAGTTCGACCTCGGTATCGCGCACCGAGGCGCGTTGCGCTTCGGCAAAGGTGCGGATGTTGTCATGGGCATAGGCGATGTCGTCCTTCAACCGCTGCGGCACGCGGGCACAGGCCGCCTCGATCGCGTCTTCCGTCAGGACGATCTCACCTTCGTACCGGTCAAGGTCGCGGGCCATCCGCCGCGCAACCGCTTCTCGGCCGGTTTCAAGTTCGGCCAGCATCGCCGCCACGGTCATCGAGATGTCGGGTGCCGCCTGAACATGAACGGCCGTCGCCCGCTTGATGTACTCCGCCTTCATGCGTCAGGCCCCGTTGTCTTGGTCAAAGCCGTCTCCCACATCTGCCGAAAGCGCGCCGGGCGCCTTGCCCGTTCCGTCATCATCCCACGCTCTTCGATCAGCTGGAATTGCGGGGCAAAGTGGTTGCAAATGCAACTCCGCATCGTCTGATCAAGGAAACGGAACGGGTCGTTCAAGAAATTTGAAGTGACAGCCAGAGGATTGACGACCGGTTCGCAGGGTAGATTGTCTGAGATCACGCCAAGCAAGAGGTTCGAAATGAAGACGCAGACTCGCGTTGTGGTGATCGGCGGCGGCATCGCCGGTTGCTCGACCCTTTACCATTTGACCAGGGAAGGCTGGACCGATGTCGTCCTGATCGAGCGGAACGAGTTGACCTCGGGCACCACATGGCATTCGGCGGCACAGGTCACCAATTTCGGCATGACACAGACGATGGTGGGACTGAAAAGCCATTCCATTGCCCTGTACAAGGACCTGGCGGAAGACCCCGACTACCCGATCAACTACCACCACGGCGACGGCGGCATCCGCCTGGCAAATTCTGAAACCACGATGGACGGCTACCGCCATTTCGCCAGCACGGCCAAGGGAATGGGCGTGGAGTTCGAGATCCTCGACGCGGCCGAATGCGCGCGGCGCCATCCGTTGATTACCACGGATCGGCTGATCGGCGGGCTTTGGGATGGGTCGGACGGCGATATTGATCCCGCGCAACTTTGTCAGGCCTTGGCACGGCGGGCACGCAAGGCGGGGGCGGAAGTGTACCGCAACACGCCGGTGACGGGGCTGACGCAGCACAAGGATGACAGCTGGACGGTGCATACCGAGCATGGCGACATCGATTGCGAAATCGTGGTCAACGCCTGCGGCTACCGCGTCAATGAGGTTGGCGCGATGATGGGGGTGCATCATCCGGTGACCTCGATGGAGCATCAGTATTTCCTGACCGAACCGATCCAGGGCATCATCGATTTCGGCAAGCGCGTGCCGCTGTTGCGCTGCCCGATCGACGATTTCTATTCGCGGCAGGAAAAACAGGGGCTGCTGGTCGGGTTTTACGAACAGGACTGCCGCACCTGGGGCATGGACGGGATTGACGCGAATTTCGTCAACGCGCTGTGCCCTTCGGATACCGATCGCATACTGCCGGTGCTTGAAAACGTGTTCAAACGCATGCCGGCGCTGGCCGAGGTTGGCATTCACACCATCGTCAACGGCCCGATCACCTATACCATCGACGGAGCACCCCTGGTCGGCCCGATCCCCGGCAAGCGCAACGCTTTTTGCATCATCGGTCTGCGTGCGGGCATTGGTGAGGGCGGTGGTCATGGCTGGCTGCTTGCGCAGCAGATCGTGCATGGCGAGGCGCAGTATGACACCTGGGTCACCGACCCACGCCGATTTACCACCCACGCCAATGTCGAGTTGTGTGCGCTGAAGGCCATCGAGGATTACCAGAACGAATTCCGCTTTCACCTGCCGCACGAACACCGCCCGGCAGGTCGCCCGATGAAAACCACCCCCCTTACCCCGATCCTCGCGGCCGAGGGTGCCGAGTTTGGTGTGGTGAACGGGTGGGAACGAGTGGCC
>JBATAV010000008.1:0-2500 GCA_049662025.1 Paracoccaceae bacterium
CAGTGGCCATGCGGCCGAAGGGGACGGCGGCGCCGACCTCTTGCTTTTTCTGGCCGGGGGCCTTGTGTTCGTATTTGGCAAAGAAGGCGTCGACGCCGTCCCAATGCTCGCCATCGACCACGCCGGGAGCGATGGCGTTGACGGTGATGCCATGGGAAATCAGGTTGAGGCCGGCCGATTGGGTGAGCGAGATCACGGCGGCCTTGGTGGCGCAGTAGACGGCGACGAGGGATTCGCCGCGGCGGCCGGCCTGGGAGGCCATGTTGATGATGGTGCCGCGCCCGCGCGGGATCATGTGGCGGGCGGCAACCTGGGTGCAAAAGAGTGTGCCCGCAACGTTGACGGCGAAGAGGCGGTCGTAATCGACGCGGGTGATCTCGGCGATGGGCGCGGCGGAGAACAGGGCGGCGTTGTTGATCAGGATGTCGAGGTGGCCCATTTGGGCGATGGCTGCGGCGAAGGCGGCGTCGATGCTGTCTTGCCGGGTCACGTCGAGGGCGATGGCATGGGCCTGCGGGCCGATCTCGGCAGCGGCCTTCTGGGCGGCGTCGAGGTTGAGGTCGGCAATACAGACCGTTGCCCCCTCGGCCGCATAGGCGCGGGCAAACGCGAGGCCGATGCCGCGGGCGGCACCGGTGATCAGGGCGGTTTTGCCGTGCAGTCTCATGCGATTGCCAGCCCTTTTGCGTCAAAGCGGTGGATCTTGCCCTGAACCGGAGCGAGTTTGACCGCGTCGCCGGGACGGGTGGCGACCTCGCCACTGGCGCGGACGGTCAGGGTGCCGATGCCGGGCGCATCGACCTTGAGGAAGGTGTCGGAGCCGAGGTGTTCGGACAGGATTACCCGGCCTTCCCAGGGACCGGCGCCGATGGTGATGTGTTCGGGGCGTACGCCGATGGTGTGGGCGTTCAGGCGCGCGGCCTCGGGTCCCTCGATCAGGTTCATCTTCGGGCTACCGATGAAACCGGCGACAAAGACGTTGCGGGGCGCGTTGTAAAGGTCAAGCGGGCTGCCGACCTGTTCGATGCGGCCCGCGTTCAGCACCACGATCTTGTCGGCCATGGTCATGGCTTCGACCTGGTCATGGGTGACGTAGACCATGGTGGTTTTCAGCGTCTGGTGCAGTTCGGAAATTTCCTGACGCATCGAGACCCGCAGCGAGGCGTCGAGGTTGGAGAGCGGTTCGTCAAACAGGAACGCGGCGGGTTCGCGTACGATGGCACGGCCGATGGCGACGCGCTGGCGCTGGCCGCCGGAAAGCTGGCCGGGGCGGCGGTCGAGGTAGGACGACAGGTTCAGCACCTTGGCGGCGGCCTGAACCTTGCGTTCCTGTTCCGCCGCACTTTGGCCGGCCATCTTCAGCGGGAAGGCGATGTTCTTGCGGACCGACATGTGGGGGTAAAGCGCATAGCTTTGGAACACCATGGCGAGGCCCCGTTTGGCGGGGGGCAGGTCGGTGGCGTCCTGCCCATCGATGGAAATGGTGCCGCCAGAGGTGTCTTCCAGCCCCGCGATCAGTCGCAGCAGGGTGGATTTGCCGCAGCCTGATGGGCCGACGAAGACGACGAATTCGCCGTCTTCGATGGTCAGGTCGATGCCGGGAATGACATCGACGTCACCAAAGGATTTGCGGACTTTTGAAAGGGTGATCTTGCCCATTGTCGCCTCACTTCACCGCGCCAAAGGTCAGGCCGCGGACGAGTTGTTTCTGGCTGAACCAGCCAAGGATGAGTATCGGCGCGATGGCCATGGTGCTGGCCGCCGAGAGTTTTGCGTAGAAAAGCCCCTCGGGTGAGGAATAGCCCGCGATGAAAGTGGTCAGCGGGGCGGCCTTGGAGGTGGTCAGTTGCAGGGTCCAGAACGCCTCGTTCCAGGCCAGGATGACGTTCAGAAGCAGCGTCGAGGCGATGCCGGGGATTGCCATCGGCGTCAGGACATAGAGGATCTCCGAGCGCAGGTTGGCGCCGTCCATCCGCGCCGCCTCAAGGATTTCGCCAGGGATTTCGCGGAAATAGGTGTAGAGCATCCAGACCACGATCGGCAGGTTGATCAGCGTCATCACCCCGACCATGCCGATGCGGCTGTCAAGCAGGCCGGTGTCGCGGAACATCAGATACATCGGGATCAAGACGCCGACCGCGGGCATCATCTTGGTCGACAGCATCCACATCAGCAGGTCTTTGGTGCGCCGACCGGGGATGAAGGCCATCGACCAGGCGGCCGGAATGGCGATGGCCAGCGCGATCAGCGTGGAGCCGAGCGAGATGATCACCGAGTTCGAGAAGTGCCGCAGGTAGTCGGAGCGTTCCTGCACCTCGGCATAGCTTTCCAGCGTCCAGGGCGCGGTCAGCACGGCCAGCGGGGCCTTGATGGCATCGCCTTCGGATTTGAAGCCCAGGATGATGACCCAGAGGATCGGGAAGAAGATCAGCAAGCCGATGGTCCATGCAGCGATGGTGACGGCGGTCTTGCGGGCGGGGGTTACGGTGCGGGCCATGTC
>JBATAV010000009.1:0-2120 GCA_049662025.1 Paracoccaceae bacterium
CCTATGACGAGGCCGTCAACCGCCGCATGGTCAGCCTGTGCCGGCTGGTCGAGGTGATGTGCGAGAAGCCGGCCAAGATCTTCGGGATCTTCCCGCGCAAGGGCCTGCTGGAACCCGGCTCCGACGCCGATGTCTTGATCTTCGACCCGATGAAAGAGCACACGATCCACGCCGCCGAACAGCACGTCAAGACCGATTACTCGATGTACGAGAACCGCAAGGTTCTGGGTGCGCCCGAGCTGGTCATGCAGCGGGGCGAGATCCTGCTGCAGGACGGGGAACTCAAGGTCAAGAAGGGCCGCGCTCAGTTCCTTGAGTCGAACCCGGCATGACTGTCCCCAACCCCGATATGACGACATCCAATAAAGGAGAGAACGAAATGACGAAAAGAATTCTGAAGGTCGCTGCGCTGCAGGAAAAGGCGATGCCGCGGGCAACGATCAAGGAAAAGATGGAACAGCGCACCCTGCCGCTGATGGAAGAAGCGGCCAAGAAAGGTGCGCAGATCATCTTGGCGACCGAGCTTTGCACCACCGACTACGACCGTTGCTACGGTGCCAAGGACAACGACCTGTTCAAAGAAGCCGAGACGATCCCCGGCTACAGCACCAATGAAGTCGCCAAGCTGTGCAAGAAGTACGGCGTCTACGTGATCTTCCCGATGTTCGAAAAGGCGGTTCCCGGCGTCTACTACAACTCGTCGGCCACCATCGGCCCGGATGGCAGCATTGTCGGCACCTACCGCAAGACCCAGGTCGCCGGTGTGCAAGCGCTGGAGAAGATGTATTTCCGCGCCGGCCAGGACTTCAAGGTCCACGAGACTGAGTTCGAGCCCCATGCCAAGTTCTGCACCATCATCTGTCACGACCGCCGCTATCCCGAAACCTCACGGATCCTGGCCATGCTGGGCGCTGAAGTGATGTTCTGCCCGACTGCCGCACCGGGCTATGCCCATGGCGTGCACTGGAGCAACCTGAACATCATGCGCGCCGTCGATAACGGCATGTTCTGCGTATATTCCAACCGGATCGGTCAGGAAGGCGTGAACAACTACTTCGGCGAAAGCATGATCGTCGATCCGATGGGCGAAGTGATCGCCTCGGGCGGCACGGAAGAGAACGCGGTCGTGATGGCCGACCTTGACCTGGCCAAGGTTGACGAGGCCCGGATCAAGGTGCCGACGCTGCGCGACATGCGCGGTGACTTCTGGATGAAGTACTACAGCCCGACCTACGACAAGCTGGTCGGCTGAGGCCCAAGATGACGACGGTCCCGCGGTGCAAAGCGCTGCGGGACCGGACCGAAACCTCGACCGGGCAGGACCATGACGCATTACTCGGCCTTCAGCCTCTTCAAAGAGGCGCTTCGCGGCAACAAGGGCTGGTCTCGTGCCTGGCAGGATGCCGAGCCGAAACCGGCCTATGACGTGGTTATCATCGGCGGGGGCGGCCATGGGCTGGCCACTGCCTACTACCTGGCCAAGGAACACGGCATCACCAATGTGGCCGTGATCGAGAAGGGCTATATCGGTGGTGGCAATACCGGCCGCAACACCACCATCGTGCGGTCGAACTACATGATCGACGGCAACACCAACTTCTACGAGCATTCGATGAAGCTCTGGGAAGACCTGAGCCGCGATCTGAACTTCAACGTGATGTTCTCGCAGCGCGGCCAGATCAACCTCGCCCATTCGCCGGCCCAGATGGATTCCCACGCCCGGCGCGGCAACATCATGCGGATGAACGGCATCGAAGCGCATCTGATGTCGCGCGAAGAGGTGATGAAGCGGGTTCCGATCCTTGATTATTCCGAGAACGCCCGGTTCCCTATTCACGGCGGCCTGTTGCAGGAACGCGCCGGAACCGCCCGCCATGACGCCGTGGCCTGGGGCTATGCCCGCGGCGCCAGCGCGCGGGGTATCGACATCATCCAGGGCTGCGAGGTCACCGGCTATCTGTGGGATCACGGCAGGATTGTCGGGGTCGAAACCACGCGCGGGCCAATCAGGGCCAAGAAGGTCGCGATGGCCGTCGCCGGGCACACCAGCCACATGGCGAAGATGGCCGGGCTGCGGCTGCCGATCGAGACCCATGTCCTGCAGGCCTTCGTCACCGAGG
>JBATAV010000010.1:0-37119 GCA_049662025.1 Paracoccaceae bacterium
AAGACGCCACTGCTGCCGGCGACCGATGACCCGATAAGGACAATCGTCGAAACCGACGAAGGCACTTTGCCATTCCAGCGCTATTTCGTTGGGCGCCGGTGCGAGCCGGTGATCCGCGCGCTGCGCTTTGACTATGCAGACAATGCACGGCCGTCACCAGAAGTTGTGGCCGCCCTTGCCGCGCAGGACCTGGGGGCGATTATCCTCTGCCCGTCCAATCCGTTCCTGTCTATCGACCCGATACTGGCGATTCCGGGCTACCGCGAGATGATTGCCCGCTCCGGGGTGCCGGTGATTGCCATCAGCCCGATCATTGGCGGCCAGTCGATCAAGGGGCCACTGGCCAAGATGATGGCAGAGCTGGGCATTCCCGTGGACGCCCGGTCGATCGCGGCGCATTACGACGGGCTGATAGATGTGCTGATCGTCGATGAAGAGGACGCGGGCCTCAGCGTGCCGGGCCTGGAAATCCGGGCCGCGAAGTCCTTGATGACGACTCTTGCAGATCGTGACAGGCTGGCGCTTGCGACGCTGGCCATTGCCAGGGAGGTCGGGCGGAAAAGACCATGATGGAGCCGTCCTCCATATCTGCCTTGCAAGCCTGGGCCCTTGTCCCGATCAAAGCACCCTGCCTGGCCAAGTCCCGGCTTTCGGGGCTTTTCTCGGTCGAGCAACGGGCGCGCCTGCAATGGGCGATGCTGCAGGACGTGCTTGACCAGTTGTCGCGGACGAAAGGACTGCGCGGGATCGCCGTCGTCAGCCCCGATCTGCAGATCCGCAGGATGGCGCAAGCGCGCGGCATGCTGGCCTTTGGCGACGACCCCAAGGGCGGCGGCCTCAACGGCGCGGTCCACTTTGGCAGCGAACGGCTGCGCAACGCCGGGGCGGATCTGATCGCGATCCTGCCCGGGGACGTGCCGACGCTGGATTTCACCGACATCGACCGCGCCATCGACATGGCGGTGGCCGAGGACACGACCGTTGTCGTGCCTGACCGTGACTTGCAAGGCACAAATGCACTGGTGTTCTGGGCCGATCGCCCGCCCGTCTTCCGCTTTGGCAAGGACAGTTTCTACCGCCATCTTGAAGCCTTGGCCGGGCGCCGCGTCAAGCCGCTGACCCTTGCTTCGATCGCACGCGACATCGACTGCCCCGCCGACATCGACCACCTTCGCAGCCGGTGGCACGAGGGCTTGGCCCCAAGAACTAACAACGCGCTAACCGGGTTCGGGCTGGTGCCTGCAACCGATGCATCGGAGGGAAGACAATGACTTATCAGGACCCGATCGATCGTACCTTCGGCCACTCGCGGACAAGCGGGAGGCTGTCGGTCGACGAAGCCCGCGCGCTGGCTGGAAACGACGACCTCGACGCGCTCTGCGCGGCGGCAGCAACTGTGCGTGACAACGGCTTTGGCGATTTGATCACGGTCAGCCGCAAGGTCTTCATCCCGCTTACCCAGTTGTGTCGTGACGTCTGCCATTACTGCACTTTCGCCCACCCGCCGAAAAAGGGCCAAAAGGCATTCCTGACGCCGGAAGAGGTGATGGAGATCGCGCGGGCGGGCGCCAAGGCAGGCTGCGACGAGGCGCTGTTCACCTTGGGCGACAAGCCGGAACTGCGCTACCGCGCGGCTCGCGACGAGTTGGCCGCCCTTGGTTACGCAACGACGGTCGACTACCTGGCCGCGATGGCTCGGCTGGTTCTGGAAGAGACCGGCCTTCTGCCGCATATCAACGCCGGCATCATGGACGAATCCGAGATCCTTGCCTTGCGTGAGGTCTCGCTGTCGCAAGGCATCATGCTGGAGACGATCTCAGACCGGCTCGGTGCGCGTGGCGGACCGCATTTCGGCTCTCCCGACAAGGTGCCGGCAGTGCGTCTGGCCATGATCGACCGGGCCGGGCGGGCGGGCGTGCCTTTCACCACGGGCCTGCTGATCGGTCTGGGCGAAACCCGCGCCGAACGGATCGACGCGCTGTTGGCGCTGCGCGACCTGCACGACCTGCATGGCCATATCCAGGAGGTCATCATCCAGAACTTCCGGGCCAAGCGCGGAACAAGAATGGCCGATGCGCCTGAACCGGGGCTGGCTGACCATCAATGGACCATCGCGGCCGCGCGCCTGATCTTCGGGCCTGAAGTCTCGATCCAGGCGCCACCCAACCTGCGCTCCGGCGAGTTGCAGCCGCTGATCGCGGCGGGTCTCAGCGATTGGGGCGGAGTGTCGCCGGTGACGCCCGACCACGTGAACCCCGAAGCTCCCTGGCCGGAACTGGACCGTCTGGCACAGGAAACCGCTGCGGCGGGCAAGGTGCTGGTGCCAAGGTTGCCGATCTATCCGGCCTGGCTGAAGGACCCCGCGAAATGGATCGATCCGAAGGTGATGCGGAAGCTGGTGAAGAAGGCCGACGGGCAAGGCTATGCTCAGGAGGACGGCTGGCGCGTCGGCAAGAAGAACCTGACCCCGCCGCCGGATACGCCGCGTGGCAGTTGCCCGGCGATCGGCAGCAGCCTGTCGCGGGCGATCGACCATGGCATGGCAGGGCGGATGCTGAATGAGGCCGATCTGGTAACGCTGTTCTCGGCGCGCGGCTCGGGGGCAACGGCGGTGCGTGCAGCGGCTGATGCGCTGCGGCGCGACAGATGCGGCGACGACGTGTGCTATGTCGTCAACCGCAACATCAACTACACCAACGTCTGCAACTACAAATGCACCTTCTGCGCCTTCTCCAAGGGCAGCAATGCCGAACATCTGCGCGGCAAGCCCTATGACCTGGAGCCCGAGGAAATCAGCCGCCGTGTGCACGAAGCCTGGGCGCGGGGCGGCACCGAAGTTTGCATGCAGGGTGGCATCCACCCCGACTACACCGGCGAGACCTATCTGGAGATCTGCCGCATCGTGAAGCGGGCGGTGCCCGGAATGCACATCCACGCCTTCTCACCGCTCGAGGTCGCGCAGGGCGCGCGCACGCTGGGTCTGTCGGTGACCGCGTTCCTGCAACAATTGAAGGACGCAGGTCTTGGCACCTTGCCCGGCACGGCGGCGGAAATCCTCGACGAAGAGGTCCGGCGAGTGTTGTGCCCCGACAAGCTGTCGACCGACGAATGGCTGTCGGTCATCGAGGCGGCACATGGTGTCGGCTTCCGCACCACAGCGACGATCATGTTCGGCCATATCGAGGGCTACCAGCATTGGGCGCGGCACCTGAACCGCATCCGCGCCTTACAGGAAAAGACCGGCGGCTTCACCGAATTCGTGCCTCTGCCCTTCGTCCATATGGAAGCGCCGATGTATCTGCGCGGCGCGGCACGGCAGGGGCCCAGCTACCGTGAGGCAGTGCTGATGCATTCGGTGGCGCGACTGGCGTTGAACGGGGCCATCGACAACATTCAGGTGTCCTGGGTCAAGATGGGCGCCGAGGGTGTGGCCGCCGCACTGGCATCGGGGGCGAACGACCTGGGCGGCACGCTGATGAACGAATCAATCAGCCGCGCCGCCGGCAGCGCCTTCGGACAGGAACTTCCGCCGGAACGGATGGAGGAAATCATCCGCGCCGCCAGTCGCAACCCGGTCCAACGCACGACGGCCTATGGCACGCCCCCGACCAGCCAGATCGCACGGTCTTTCGATGCCTCTGCCATGTTGCCGGTGATCCAGTCTCCGGCAGGCAAGCGCGCCCGCATCGGTGGGGCGGTCCGGCCGGTCGCGGCAGCCAGATAGCGGCGAAGCCGACAAACAGTCGAAAGGAAGGCAAGTCGGATGGCGGAACGATCGTTCGAAAAGGAAGTTGGAACCTTGCAGGCGCGCGCCGGCGATATTTTCGAGGGCGAGGGTATCTTGGCCGTCGTCAAAGGTCTGCTGCAATCAGGCGTCAGCTATATAGGCGGCTATCAGGGTGCCCCGATCTCGCATGCGATCGACGTGCTGAAGGATGCCGATGTCATCCTCGACGAGCTGGGCATCCAGGTCGAATTCAGCGGCAATGAGGCGGTGGCGGCGGCGATGCTTGGCGCCTCGATCAACTATCCGCTGCGCGGTGCGGTCCTGTTCAAATCAACCGTCGGCACCAATGTGGCCTCGGATGCCATCTCGAACCTGTGTTCTGCAGGGGTGACCGGCGGCGCGTTGATGATCCTGGGCGAGGATTACGGCGACGGCTCTGCCATCATCCAGGAACGCACCTATGCCTTCGCGATGAAATCGCAGGCCTGGCTGATGGACCCGCGGCCCAATCTTGGCTCGATCGTGAACTGCATCGAACAAGGGTTCGCGTTGTCCGAGGCCAGCAACACCCCGGTAATGCTGCAACTGCGCATCCGGGCCTGCCATGTCACCGGCAGCTTTGTCGCCAAGGATAATCGGGCCGCAGTGGCCGGAGGTGCGCATCCCCGATTCGACCCGTCCTTCGATTTTCGCAAGGTCTGCCTGCCGCCGTCGGTCATCCCGCAAGAGGCCGACAAGGTGGCGCGCCGGATGCCGGCCGCCAAGGTCTTCATCGTAGAGCATGGCCTGAACGAAGTCTTCCCTGGCGATCTGTCACAGATCGGCATCATCACCTTGGGCGGGCATTACAATGGCGTCATCCGGGCGCTGCAACTGCAAGGGCTTGCCGGTTTCGATGGCGCCTCGCGGGTGCCGATCTACTGCCTCAACGTCGCCTATCCGCTGGCCGACCCCGAGGTTCTGGCGTTCTGCAAGGGCAAGTCCGCCGTCTTGGTCGTCGAAGAGGGTCAGCCGGCGTTTCTGGAGGATGCCATCGGCGGCATCCTGCGCCGTGCCGATCTGCAGACAGCGGTGGTCGGCAAGCAGGTGTTTCCGACCGGCGGCGAATACCGGGGCGACACGCTTCTGGAAGGAGTGATGAAATTCATCGAAGGCAGCATCCCCACGGTGCTGGATCTTGCCCCGGTCACCGGGCCGACTGCCCGGATCCGGGATCTGAAAGCGCGGGCCGCTGAACTGCTGGGCACCAAGATTCCGCTCCGCCTGCCCACCTTCTGCACCGGCTGCCCCGAACGCCCGGTGATGACCGCGCTGAAACTGGTCGAGCGGGACATTGGCAAGTTCCACGTCTCGGCTGATATCGGCTGTCATACCATGTCGACGCTGAAGCCGTTCAACATGGGCAGCACGGTTCTGGGCTATGGCCTTGGGCTGGCGTCCTCTTCTGCGGTCGGGCCGATCATGGACAAGCGGGTGGTCACCCTGATGGGCGATGGCGGTTTCTGGCACAGCGGGTTGTCGAACGGCATTGTCAACCATGTCAGCAACCGCAACGATGGTGTCCTGGTTATCCTGAAGAACGGCTACAGTGCGGCGACTGGCCATCAGACGCTGCCCTCGACAACCGCCGAACAGATGGGCGGGGAAGCGACGGGCCTGGACATTGCCAGGACGCTGAAGGCGCTGGACGTGAAATGGGTCAAGACCCTGCGCTCTTACGACCTGCACCGGATGGTCGGCACGCTGAAGACCGCGATTGCGACCAAGACTCCGGGCCTGAAAGTCATCATCGCTGATGGTGAATGCCAGCTGGCGCGGCAACGCCGTGTCAAACCGATCGACCGGGCGCGGGTGGCGGCCGGCAAGCGCGTCGTGCAGGCAAAATTCAACGTCGATGAAGCCGTCTGCACCGGCGATCATTCCTGCATCCGGTTGTCGGGATGCCCCTCGTTGACCATCAAGCAATCCTCCGATCCGTTGAAGCTGGACCCGGTGGCAACGGTGGTGGACAGCTGCGTCGGCTGCGGCCATTGCGGAGAGGTGGCGCATGAGGCGATCCTTTGCCCGTCGTTCTTCAAGACCGAGGTTGTGCGCAACGCCAGCTGGATGGAGCGCACCCTGACCCGCAGCCGCCGCTGGATTATCCGACGCACGCAGGGGTGGACCTGACCGATGATCGAAACAACCGGTCCGATCCGGATCTGCATTGCCGCGCTGGGCGGAGAGGGCGGCAGCGTGCTGACCGGATGGCTGGTGGCACTTGCGCGGGCCGAGGGCTGGCCGGTGCAAAGCACCTCGATTCCGGGGGTGGCGCAACGCACAGGGGCAACGACCTATTACCTTGAAGTGCTGCCGCGCCGATTGGAGGGTGCCGCCGCACCAGTTCTTGCGCTGACTCCGACCCCTGGTTTCGTCGATGTGGTGGTGGCGACCGAGCTGCTGGAAGCGGGCCGGGCGGTCGAGACGGGGCTGGTTGCGCCGGATCGGACGACGACGATCTACTCGTCGCACCGCGCCTACACGATTGAGGAGAAGAGCGCGATGTCCGACGAAAGGATCGCGCCGGAGCGTATCCTCATGGCCATCGGTGCGTTGTCGCACCGCGCCATCCAGGTCAATTTCGCCGGGCTGGCACAGCAATCCGGCGCAGTGGTCAGCAGCCTTGTCTTCGGAGCGATGGCCGCAGCGGGGATCCTGCCGCTACCGCGTGAGCGGTTCGAGGCAACCCTGAAGGCGTCTGGCATTGCTGTAAATTCAAACCTGCGCGGCTTTGCCGCAGCGTTCGAGGCGGTGACAGGCCGCGACACGGTTGCCGGGGCTGCGATGCTGGAGAAGGCCAACCATGGCCAGGAAGACCCTGGGCAGCGCGGGTTCGGTTTCCCCGCCGAGGTCGAGACCACGGCCGGACACGGCGTCGCCCGACTGACCGACTATCAGGGAAAGGCTTATGCCGACCGCTACCTGCGCGATCTTGGGCGCGTGCTTGAGGCCGAACGCAGCTCCACTGGCGCGCGGTCCGGTTGGCCAATCACCCGCGAGGCGGCGCGTTATCTGGCTCTGATGATGAGCTATGAAGACATCATCCGGGTGGCGGCGCTGAAGACGGCACCGGATCGGTGGCAGGCGCTTTATGCAGGCAATCCCTTGGCCGAAGGCGACATGCTGCGGGTGACCGAGTTTCTTAAACCGGGAGTCGAGGAACTCGCCTCGCTGATGCCGCCCTGGCTGGGCCGACGTATCGTGCGGGCGGCAGAGCGGCGCGGCAAGCTGGATGCCTTCAATCTGGGAATGGGTATCCGCACGACAACCGTCAGCGGCTTCATGACGATGCGATTGCTTGCGCGGTTGCGCCGCTGGCGGCCGCGCAGCTTCCGGTTTTCAGAAGAGATCGCGGCGATTTCGAAATGGGTCGATCTAGTGGTTGAAGCCACCCGAATCGACGGTGCCTTTGGGGCCGAGGTTGTGGAATGTGCCCGCATCCGCAAGGGCTATGGTTCCACCCATCGGCGCGGCGCGGCCAATTTCGAGGCGCTGATGGAGCAGGTGGTCCGCCCGGCCATCGCGGCGGGGAGGACCGAGGCCGCGCGTCTGGCTGCCCTGCGGGCCCTTGCGCTGTCCGACCCCGAGGGCAGCACCATGATGGATGCGCTGCGCCACCCGGTGGCCGCCGAGGTCGGTCGATCTTGATCGCCGCAGTTCAGTCCTGCGCGTCGAGGTGCAGGAACTGATTGCTGAACTGGAACTTGCAGCGATCGACGCGATAGCTGATCCGGCCAGCCTCAAGCGCGATGCCCTGATCGTCGTACCAAGTATAGTTACTGGTGAAGACCAGTGTCCGGTTGGCAATCCCCAGGGCCGACGCGACGCCTTCGGAGGATGACATGATCTCGCTTTCCCAAGCCACGCGACGAATCCGTTTCTTCGTCACGGCTTCAAGCATGTCCGAGCAATCGACCCTGGCCGCCAGTTCCGGGTCGATCAGTTTGCCAGTTGCTTCGGGATAGTACCGGTGATCATGACAGATCACCAGATCGTTGACCAGTCGGACCAGCGACAGCCGCGCGACGATGCTACCTTCCTGCAGGCCGAGCTGTGCCGAGATGGCTGGCAAGCCTGGCAAGCTTTTTCTGAAATCAAGGACCTGCGTCGTGAAGGGGACGCCCTGGCTTCGCATGTCCGCCTCAAAGGTCATGAACGGCGAGAAGCTGCGGATCAGCTTCTTCGGGCTGACGATGGTGCCACGCCCCCGCAGGCGAGAGATCAGCCCGCTGTTCTCCAATAATTCCAGCGCGGATCTGATGGTAATCCGGCTGACACTGAACCGGCGGGCCATCTGGTCCTCGGTCGGCAACAGCGAATTCGGCGAAAGCCCCTTGACCTCATTCTCAAGGGTTTGGGCAATCACGACATATCGGGGTCTCGCAGGTGTCATCTATCTACTTCTTGGTTCATTCGCCGGGCCACGGGGGGGCCGGAAAGAAGGTGAGTGGCCGGACGGCAAGCTATGCGTTTCGACCCCGCCCCAATGGCCGATCGGTCAAGGAGCTCCCGAAGGGGTGCTTCGGAGCATACATAGACGCAGCGACGACCGAGTCAATTCAAGGCCGACTTTACCAGGGCATCCTGATGCAGGGATACCGCAGGTCAAGTTAATACGTATAGGTATTGACAAAAGAAACCTGCCAAGCTTACATCGACTCAAGAGAGCGTCAGATCCCGCGACCCACCCCGGATCATCGGTCGGTTCGGACCTGCTGGCGGGCTCTCGGCCGCAATTCGTTCAGCCCCTTCCTTTGCGGGCCGACCTGAGAACGATATGAAACGGAGATTGCCTACTATGGGTTCAGTTCGAATTGGCGTCGATATCGGGGGCACGTTCACGGACGTTACGGTCTTTGATGAAGCGGACGGATCCGTAACCATCGCGAAAGTCCCGAGCCGCAGAAGCGATCCTGGAGGAGCCCTGCTGGACGCAGTCGAAACCGGCCTTGCGGCGGCGAAGGCAAAGCCCGAGGACGTCACGCTGCTGGTTCATGGCACCACGATTGTTACCAACGCGATTCTCGAGAACAAGCTGCCGAAAACAGCGCTGCTGACCACCAAAGGCTTCAAGGACGTTCTCGAGATCGGGCGCCACTTCCGCCCCGACATGTATGATCTGCAGCAGGACCGCGCCGCGCCGATCATCCCGCGCAACCGCCGCTATGGACTGACCGAGCGGACCGCCGCCGATGGCGAGATCCTGGTCCTGCCGGACCGCGAAGAATTCCGCCAGCACCTGGCCAGCATCAAGGCCGACGATGTCGAAGCGGTCGCGATCTGTTTCCTGAACTCTTACGTCAACCCAGACAACGAGGCCGCTGTTCTGGCCTGGTTGACCGAAGAACTGGGCGGTGTCGCCGTGTCGGCGTCTTACGACGTCTGCCGCGAAATGCGCGAGTTCGAGCGGATCAGCACCGTTGCGGTGAATGCGGCAGCCATGCCGCTGGTGGCAAAATACCTCAGCGAGATCGCGCCCAATATCCGCAAGGTCCTGCCAAAGGCCAAGATCCTGTTGATGCAGTCGAACGGCGGGTCGCTTACCGTCGAGGCCGCCAAGGCCTATCCGGCGCGCATCGTCACCTCGGGTCCCGCCGGTGGCGCTCTGGCGGTGCAGCGAATGAGCAAGGCGACGAAATATCCCAACCTGCTGGGCGTCGACATGGGCGGGACCAGCACCGACATCTCGCTGATCCAGTCGGGCGAAGTGCAGATGACGACGGAAGCCGAAGTGGCGCATCGACCGATCAAGCTGCCGATGATCGATATCAATACCATTGGTGCGGGAGCCGGCAGCATCGCCTGGCTGGACGAGGCCAACGGCCTGCACGTTGGACCGCACAGCGCCGGTTCCGATCCGGGGCCGGTGGCCTACAGCAAGGGCGGTACCGAGCCGACCGTGACGGATGCCAACATCGTGCTGGGGCGTCTGCTGCCGCAATATTTCGCTAGCGGCCGGATCGCCTTGGATATCGAAGCCTCGCGCCGCGCGATCAAGGAGCGGATCGGCGATCCGCTGGGCATGACCGTCGAAGAGGCAGCGCAGGGCATCATCCGCATCGCCAACGCCAACATGGAACGTGCAGTACGGGTGTCTTCGGCCGAGAAGGGCTTTGACCCACGGATGATCACTCTGGTCGCCTTTGGTGGCGCCGGCCCGATGCACGCCGCCGCCCTGGGCAAGTCGGCCGGAATGCCGACAGTTCTGGTGCCGTTGCAGCCGGGCGTATTCTCTGCGGTCGGTCTTGTGATGGCCGATATCCGCCATGATTTCGTGCAGACCCGCATCCTGCGCGGTGACGGGATCACGCCCGAGGCTCTGAAAGAGGTTTACAACAACCTGGAGTTGCTGGGCCGCGACGCGCTGAACGCAGATGCGGTGCCGGTCGAAAAGCACAAGATCGTGCGCACGGCCGACCTGCGCTATGTCGGCCAGGCCTATGAGATCAACGTCACCCTGCCGGAGGGCAAGCTTGATCAGGCGCTGATCAAGGTCATGTTCGAGAAGTTCCACGCTCAACACAATCAACTTTACGCCCATTGTCACCCGACCAAGCAGGTCGAGTTCGTCAGCGGCCGTCTGACCGCGATCGGTTCGCTCTCGGCGCCGCCTATGCGGAAATACGAGCGCACCGGCAAAGAGGAGGCGGTGCTGACCAACAACGGCACGCACCGGATCTACTTCGAAGAGCTGAACGATTACGTTGATGCACCGATCTATTTCCGCGAAAAGCTGAGCCCCGGCGTGACTTTCGACGGCCCGGCTGTGGTCGTCCAGCTGGACACCACTACCATCATACATCCGGGTCAGTCCGTCCGGGTCGATGACCATGCCAACCTGCTGATCGACACAGGAGTAGAAGCCTATGCGCGTTGACCCAATCACCTTCAACGTCGTCAACAACGCATTGGTCGGCGTCGCCGAACAGATGGCGGCGACAATCCTGCGGACCTCCTATTCGACGGTGGTCCGCGAGATGCTGGACTATTCGACGGCGGTGTTCGATCCCGAGGGCCACATCATCGCCCAGTCCTGCCGGATTCCGATCCACCTGAACTCGATGTCGCGGTCGCTGCGCACCACGCTGGACGGGATCATCCCGATTGAAGAGTGGAACGAAGGCGACATCATCATCACCAACGACCCCTATCTGGGCGGCCAGCACCTGCCTGACGTGCAGACCTTCATGCCGGTCTATTCAAACGGCAAGATCGTCGCCATCTGTGGCACACTGGATCACCACCTCGATCTGGGCGGCATGCGCCCTGGCTCTTACGCCGGCGACGCGGTCGAGATCTTCCAGGAGGGCTTTCGCATCCCGCCATTCAAGCTGTTCGAGCGGGGCAAGGCGAACGAGCGGTTCCTGGCGGTGTTCGATGCCAACGTGCGGCAGCCCGAGCAGACCGGCGGCGACCTCCGCGCCCAGGCTGCGGCATTGAACATCGGCCGCGACGGGGTTCTGGAACTGGTGGAGCGTTATGGCGCAAAGACCTTTGAGGATTGCCTGCTGGACGCGATCGACACCTCTGAGACGCGGATGCGCGCCAAGATCCGCGAATTGCCCGAAGGTGAATACCACGGCACCTACTATGTCGATGATGACGGCGTGACTGACGAGCGGATCAAGGTCCAGGTCAAGCTGACCATCAAGGACGGCTCGATCCATGTCGATTTCGCCGGGACCGACAAGCAGCGCCGGGCGCCGACCAATGCGACGATTTCGTCGTGCGAATCCGCGACCTATTTCGCGATCCTGTCAATCCTTGACCCGACGATCCCGTCGAACTTCGGACTGTACAAGCCGATCACGATCTCGGCCCCGCCGGGCACCGTGGTCAATGCCCAGTCGCCCGCGCCGGTGGTCGGGCGCAACACGATCACCCACACCATCGTCAGTGCGATCATGCAGGCGTTGGCCGAGGTGGTGCCCGACCGGGTGACCGCCGGCTACTATGCCAACTCGAACGTGCATATCCTGTCGGGCGACGGTACCGGCGATAACCCGCCCTGGATCCTGTTCGACATCGAGGTCGGCGGTGGTGGCGCGCGCCGGACCAAGGACGGCGTCGATTGCTGGTCGCAGGGCATCCACAACCTTGCCAACACGCCGATCGAGATGATCGAGGCGGTCTATCCGCTGCGGTTCACTTGTTACGAATTCCTGGCCGACACCGGCGGCGCCGGTCGCACTCGTGGTGGCCTGGGCGTGCGGCGTGACATCCAGTTTCTGGACAAGAGCGGCACCTTGGAAACCCAGTTCGACAAGTTCAAGGTGCAGCCCTTTGGCCTGGAGGGCGGACATCCCGGCGCGGTCGGCAAGATGTTCCTTAACCCCGACAGCAACAAGCCGGTTTCGCTGAAGTCGAAGACGGTGAACCAGCGGCTGGAAACGGGTGATATCTTCGCAATGTTTACCCAGGGCGGCGGCGGCTATGGCCCACCCTCCCAGCGCAAGCGCGAAGCTGTCGTTCAGGATATCGTCGAGGGCAAGCTGACCCCGGCGCGGGCCAAGGCCGACTATGGCGTGGAGGTAGACTGACCATGAAGATCACCGCATTCGACCCCATCGTGATCCAGCTTCCGGGCAGTTCGTCCTATACTTGGCGCTCGCTGGAAGTGCCAATCGGACATTACGTCGTCCTTCGGATCGAAACCGACGAAGGCATCGTCGGTCTGGGGGAGGCGCCGGCGATCCTCAGTTGGGGTGGCGAAAACCAGCGCTATTCCGGCGAGGATCCGGGCATCGTCTGCCACTTGATTAATAACTGCATCGCGCCGATGCTGACCGGCAGCGATCCGACCGACGTCAAGGGCGCGCTGGCCCGGATGGATACCTCGATCCGCGGCTTTTCCTATACCAAGGCGATGGTGGAAAGCGCGCTACTCGACATCACCGGCAAGGCTGCCGGCGTGCCGGTGTATCAGCTCTTGGGCGGCGCGGCGCGCAAACGGATTCCGATCTGCCACAGTGTCGGTATCGCGCCGCCGGAAAAGGCCGCCGACTTTGCCCGCCAGGTCGTCGAGGACGGTATCCGCTATCTGCAGATCAAGGTGCCCGGCGATCCGGTGGTTGACCTTGCAATCGTCAAGGCGATCCGCAAGTCCGTGGGCGACGACATCGTCATGCACCCGGACGTGAACCGCGGCTACAAGGACGCCAAGACGGCCATCAACAGCACCCGCGCGATGATTGCCGAAGCGGGGATCTTCGCCATCGAACAACCGGTCGAGGGCATAGAGATGATGGCCCGGATCACTGCCGCGGTCGATGTGCCGGTGATCGTGGACGAAGGCTGCTGGACCTCGTTCGACGCGATGGAAATCGCGCGGCGCAACTCGGCCGACATCCTGTCGATCTACTTCACCAAGGCCGGTGGCCTGATCCGTTCGATGGAGATCGGCGCCATCGCGCGCGCTGCCGGAATGCCGGTCAACGTCAACGGCTCGCTTGAAGGTGGGGTCGGCAACGCGGCGAACCTGCATCTGTCGGCGGCGCTGGAGGGTAACGTACTGCCCGGCGTGATCTCGATCAACACGCTTGTCGGCCGAGAGCAAACCAAGGTGGGTGGGGTCTTCTACGTCGACGACGTCATCGCCGACCCGTTCCCTTACGCCGATGGCTGCCTGACGGTTCCCGACAAGCCGGGGCTGGGGATCGAACTGGATGCGGAGAAGATGAAGAAATACCGGGTTTCCTGAGCGGACCCCCGGCCCGGTAAACTGCGGAAGCACTTTCACCAGAAAGTCTTCCCGACAACAGCAAGGAGATTGCAATGCCTGCAAGTTATGGTGTCAGCTGCGGCGGAGACTTCTGGAGCGACGAAGACATTCGGGCCGTCGAAGAGCTGGGTTTCGACTCGTTCTGGACCGGCGAACACATCGTCTACCACCGCCCGATCCTTGAATCGATCACCGTTATGACCCGTGCCGCCGCCCTGACCAAGAAGATCAAGGTTGGCCCGGCGACACAGATTCTGTCGCTGCGCAACCCAACGATCAACGCCAAGCAGCTGGTCAGCCTTGACGTCATGTCCGGCGGTCGTGTGTTGCTTACGGTCGGTGTCGGCGGCGACTACCCGCGCGAGTTCCATGCCTGCGGTGTTGATATTTCGCAGCGCGGACAGATCGTGCAGGAATCCATCGAGATCATGAAGAAGTACTGGACCGGAGAGCGGTTCGACTACAATGGCAAGATCTATCAGCTGAAAGACGTCGACATGCTGCCCAAGCCGGTGACGCCGGGCGGCCCGCCGATCTGGGTCTCGGGCCGTCAAGACGCGCCGATGAAGCGCGCCGCCACCATCGCGGATGGTTGGAATCCCTACATGTACACCGCCGCGCGCAGTGGTGAATCCTTCCAGCGCGTCAAGGAGATGGCGGAAGAGGCGGGGCGAACCTTGCCCAAGGACTATGCCTTTGCCAACTTCATCTACATCTCGATGTTCGATGACGAGGCCGAAGCCCGCGCCTGGGGCGTCAAGGAATTGTCCTACCGCTACAATCAGGATTTCTCAGAGCTGGTCGACAAGTATTGCGCCTATGGCTCGCCCGAGCGGATCAAGGATTATCTGGCGAAATACGTCGAGGCAGGATGCAACCATGTCATTCTGGCCCCGATCATGCCGCCCGAACATCGCCGCAAGCATCTGGAACGGCTGGCCTATGAGGTGATGCCCGAACTGCGCAAGATCGAGCCCAAAAAGATCATCTGACACGCTTATGGCTGCACCGGACCATCCAGGTGCAGCCCGCCCACTACAGCACCCCACCTATCCGGAGCCGCATCGGCAGACAGGGCGAATCGCAGACATGACCAGCCAGACCAGACCCAGATTGCTTGATCCCTTTGTGTCGCCGGGTGCCATCGCCATCATCGGCCTGTCCAGATCGGCCATCGGATCGCCGGTCAGCGTTCACACCACATTGCTGGACATGGGCTATGAAGGCGGCATCTACATCGTCAATCCGTCGATGACCTCAGCCCCCGGCGCCACGGTGTGCAAGGCCATCTCGGAGGTTCCGAAGACCGTAGACCTCGCCATCATCTCGGTCGAGCGCACCATGGTCCCTGCGACTTTGGAGGATTGCGCCGCCCACGGCATCGGCGCGGCCATCATCATCACGCAAGGGTTTGCCGATGCCGACGACATTGGCGCCGCGCTGCAAGGCAGGATCGACGCGATCATCGCCCGCACCGGCATTCGTGTGATGGGGCCGAACACGATCGGCCTGGTCAATTCACTGTCGAAATTTACCTCGTCCTTCATCGAGGTTGCGCGCGATGATCTGCCGGTCGGGCAGGTGTCGCAATCGGGGTTCCTGATGATGGGTCACCATCTGGTGACCAATGAATCGGCCGGATACTGCACCTCTATCGACCTTGGAAATGCCTGCGACATCAATCTGATCGACGTGCTGGAGCACTACGAAACCGACCCCGCCATCAAGGTCATCGAGTGCCACGCCGAGGCGATCGAGGATGGCCCGGCCTTCATGGCGGCAGCGTTGCGGATTGGCCGCAGCAAGCCGTTGGTAGTGCTGAAAGCTGGGCGCACTGCGGCGGGGCAGGTTGCCGTCGCCTCGCATACCGGCGCGGTTGCCGGGCAGACGCGGGTCTCGGATGCGGCCTTCCGGCAGGCGGGCGTTTTCCAGGCCGACAGTGCCGAGGAATTGCGCAGTTTCAGCAAGTCGCTGGCCACCTTTGGCAGCATGGCGGGCAAGCGGATCGCGATCATGAGTTTTTCGGGCGGCGGCGCGGTGCTGGCCATTGATGCGCTTGACCGGGCCGGGCTGGAACTGGCCGAGCTTTCGCCGGAGACCGTCAAAACCGTGGCAGGCCTGTTTCCCGACTGGATGGAGGTGAAGAACCCGCTGGATATCTGGATTCCTGTGGCCAAGGACCTTAATCATTCCTTCCCGCTGGTGATGAATGCGCTGCTGACCGATGCGGGCGTCGATGCGGTGATGTGCATCTACTGTTCCTACAACCTGCCGAAATATGACCGCTACGACGCCTCCGGTTATATCCGCGATCTTTCGGCCGCATCGCCGGGCAAACCCGTCGTCTGCTGGAGCTATGGCCAAGATATCGAAGGCTTTACCCGCACGATCGAGGCGAAACGGTCGGCCATTGTTTATCCCCGGCTGGACGATGCCGCGCGGGCACTGGCCATCCTGGCCGTGCAGGGCGCACGGCAGCATGCGGCGGCGGCCCCTGCGACCTGGCCCCCGGCCAATGCGAAGGCAGAAGCGATTGCAACCGGTATTCTGCATAAGTCCAAGGCCGACGGGCTGGAGTATCTTTTCACCGAAGCCTTCGAAATCCTTGATGCTTACGGCCTGCCGATGGCCAAATGGGCAGCTGTCCGCGACGAGGCCGACTTGCCCGGCCGGACTGCCGGCCTGAAGGCGCCGCTGTGCCTGAAGATCGACTCACCCGATGTGATCCACAAATCTGACAGCGGCGGCGTCGCTCTGGGTGTCGGTAGCGGCGAGGCGCTGCTGCTGGCCTTCCGCGACATGACGGCGGCGGTTGCCGCAAGGGTGCCCGGCGCGCGGCTGTCCGGCGTGGTGGTGCAGGAAATGGCAGCGAAGGAAACCGAGGTTCTGGTGGGCATGGTGCGTGATCCCGCCTTCGGCCCTTGTGTGGTGTTCGGCACCGGCGGCGTCCACGCCGAGATCCTTGACGACTTCGCCTTTCGCATTGCGCCGGTGTCGCAAGAAGAGGCGCGGGCGATGATCGCCGAGACGGTGGTCGCAAAGATCCTTGCCGGCGCGCGCGGCCAGGCCGGTGCCAATATCGAGGCGCTGGTCGATGTGATCTGCAAGGTCTCGCAGATTTCCGTCGCGCATCCCGAAATTCAGGAGATCGACTTGAACCCGGTCTTTGCCGGGCCCGGCGGGGCAAGCCTTGTCGATGCCCGGTTCATCCTGGCCGATGGCGGCGCTTACAGTCACGAAGGTTGCGGGCCGTGACCAACGTAGGCAGCTCGACCCTGCGGCTGGAGGATCGCGCCCTGTTGCGCGGCCGGGGCCGGTTCATGGACGACATGCCGGTGGCACCGGGAACTCTGCATGCAGCAGTGTTGCGTTCACCGCATGCGCATGCCGAGATCCTGTCGATTGACGTCTCGGCCTGTCTGGCGCGGCCGGACGTCTTTGGCGTCGTGACTGGCGCCGAGATGGTGAAATACACCGACAGCCTGAAAACTGCCGTCGATACACCGATGCAGTATTACGGCGTCGCGGTGGACCGCGTGCGCTTTGTCGGAGAGCCGGTTGCCATCGTCTGTGCGGTCGACCGCTATGCCGCCGAAGACGCACTTGACGATATCAAGGTGAAATATCGGACGCTGCCTGCTGTGGTCGACCCGGTGAAGACGCTGGACGAAGACGCGGTCATCCTGCATCCGCAAATGGACAGCAATGCCTACTCGAAGCACCACTTCAAGCATGGCGACCCGGATCAGGCTTTTGCCGAGGCCGAGGATGTCATCGAATTCACCATGCACTATCCGCGCAATTCCATCCCGCCGATGGAGTGCTTTTCCTGCGTGGCCGAGTATCTGCCGGAGACCGGCGGCTATGACGTGCTGTCGAACTTTCCCGGCCCCTTCGGCATGCAGCCGGTGATGGCCTGGGCGCTGCGGGTGCCGGGCAACCGGCTGCGTCTGCGCACGCCGCCGAATGCGGGCGGCAACTTCGGCGTCAAGCTGACAATGTTTCCGCATATGGTGGTGATGTGCATCGCCTCGCGGGTGTCGGGCCGGCCGGTGAAATGGGTCGAGGACCGGCACGAGCATCTTGCGGCCGCCAATGCCGCCCCGAACCGCGTCACCCACATCCGCGCCGCGCATACCAAGGGCGGCGAAGTGACCGCGATTGCCTTCGAGCATTGGGACGACCACGGCGCCTATCTGCGCGCGCCGATGCCTGGGCCGATATTCCGCATGCATGGCACCACGTCG
The DNA here is from genome assembly GCA_049662025.1 of Paracoccaceae bacterium. GTDB lineage: Bacteria > Pseudomonadota > Alphaproteobacteria > Rhodobacterales > Rhodobacteraceae > Pseudogemmobacter. Next base: position 17,735 of record JBATAV010000010.1, read on the forward strand.
AACGGCTATCTGGTCAAGCACCTTGACGTGAAGATGAACATCGTCGCCACAAACAAATGCCCGACCGGGGCAGTGCGCGGCTTTGGCGGCCCGCAGCTTTACTTCGGCACCGAGCGGCTGATGCACAAGCTGGCCAGGAAGCTGGGCAAGGACCCGCTGGAGATTACCCGGCTGAACCTGTTGCCCGCAGATTGCTTTCCCTATCTCGCGCCGGCCGGGTCGCTGTACGATTCCGGAAACTTCCAGCGCTGCATCGAGGAAGGTGTGGATCAGGGCAACCTGGATGCCTTGAAGACGCGGCGCACCGAAGTGCGGGCCCGCGGCGGTATCTACGGCATCGGCTATGCGACGGCGGTCGAGCCGAGCCAGTCGAACATGGGCTACATGGCTATCCTCAAGACCGAAAAGGAACGCCAGCGGTCCGGCCCCAAGGACGGTGCGGTTTCTTATGTAACGGTTTCGGTGGATTCATCGGGCGCGGTGAACGTGGTCTCGGAATCGGTGCCGCAGGGGCAGGGCCATGCCACCGTGTTGGCGCAGATCGTCTCTGATCAGTTGGGTCTGAAGCCGACCGATATCACCGTGAACCTTGAGATGGATACCGAAAAGGACGCCTGGTCGATTGCCGCCGGCAACTATTCCAGCCGCTTTGCCCCGGCCATTGGCAGCGCAGCGCAGGCTGCCGCGGTGCGGGTGCGCAACAAGTTGGCGGCGATCGCCAGCACGCGGCTGAATGTCCCCGCCGACAGCGTTGAATTCGCTGATGGCCGCATCTTTGCCAGCGACAACCCCGACAACTTCATCAAGTTCTACCGGACTGCCGCGCTGGCGCATTGGTCGCCCAGCGTGTTGCCCGAAGGCATGGAGGCCGGCATCCGCGAAAGCGCAGCTTGGAACGCGCCGGAGCTGAACTCGTCGAACGCGCGGGGCGAGATCAACTCGGAATTGGCCTACGGCTTTGCCTTCGATTTCTGCGGCGTCGAGATTGATCCTGTCACCTTTGATATCCGCGTCGACCGCTATGTCAGCGCGCATGATTGCGGCACACTCCTGAACCCGGCCATCGTCGATGGTCAGGTCGGCGGGTCGTTCGTTGCCGGTCTGGGCGCCGCGCTTTACGAAGAGCTCGTCTATGGCGACGACGGTGCCTTCTATTCCGGCACTTTCGCGGAATACCTGGTCCCGACCGCGCCAGAGATTCCGCCGCTGCAGATCGTGCACTGCACGCCCACCCCTTCGCCCTATACGCTGCTTGGCGCAAAGGGCATCGGAGAGGGCAACACCTATTCCACGCCGGTCTGCATCGCCAATGCGATCGCCGATGCGCTGGATCTGGATGACGTCGTGTTGCCGATGTCGCCGTCGAAGATCGCCGATATCCTGCTGCGCAATGAACCCGCCCCGCCCGCGGGCGCCGATGTCAGGCAGGCAACCCGGCCCGCCGGCGGCAGGTCGCTGATCGGCGAAGGCCGCACGCGGGTGCCCGCGTCGCCGCAGGCGGTATGGGATATCCTGTTGGACCCCAAGGCACTGGCGAAGGTCATTCCAGGCTGTCAGGAGCTGCAGGCCGTGGGCGCCAATGCCTACCATGCTGACGTGATCATGGGCGTTGGCCCGGTGCGCGGCCTGTTCGAGGCCAATGTAGCGCTCCGCGATCTGGTGGAACCGAAAAGCGCGGTTCTGATTGGCAACGTGACCGGCCCATTGGGCAGCGGCGGCGGAACTGGCCACGTCACGCTGGAGCCCGATGGCGATGGCACACTGGTAAACTATCGCTATGAGGTGAACGTTTCGGGCAAGGTGGCCTCGGTTGGCGGGCGGATGCTGGACGGCGCCGCGCGCATTCTGATCGGGCAGTTCTTCAACGCACTGGTGCGCCAAACCAGCGGCGACACGCGCGCCAGCCTGTGGAAGCGGCTTCTGCGCAAGCTGGGGCTGGGTAAATGAAACCAGCCAGATTCGATTATATCGCAGCCGGATCGCTGGCGGAGGTGCTTGCCACGCTGCACGAGCATGGCGATCAGGCCAGGATCATCGCCGGCGGGCAGTCACTGATGGCGATGCTGAACATGCGCCTGGTGAAGCCGCAGATCCTGCTAGATATCGGCCGTGTCGAGGATCTGCGCTACATCCGCCGCGACGGCAAGTTCGTTGAGGTGGGTGCAACCACGACCCAGGCAGAGTTGGGAGACTGGCCCGATCTTGGCACCGCACTGCCCCTGCTGGCACAGGCGATCCCGCATATCGGGCATTTCCAAACCCGCAATCGCGGCACCGTCTGCGGCTCGATCAGCCATTCCGACCCGAGTTCGGAATTGCCGCTGGCACTGGCGACGCTGGCGGGCGAGGTGGTGCTGCAAAACCGCCGCGCCAAACGGGTGGTGAAGGCGGCAGAGTTCCAGACCGGGATGCTGAGCACCGCGCGCAAGCCGGACGAAATCGTCACCGCGGTGCGCTTTCCGGTGGCTGGGCCGAGCCAGGGCCATGCGTTCCGCGAAATCGCCCGACGCCATGGCGACTTTGCCGTGGTCGCACTGGCGGCGGTGTCAGACGGCCGGTCGGCGCGGCTTGGCGTCGGCGGCGTGGCGGACAAGCCGACGATTCTCGACATCGGCTCGGTCGCGGGTGCCGACTTTGACGGGCTGCTGAACGGCTTTGCCTGGGGGCTGGGCGCGACCGACGATATTCATGCCAGCGCCCTATACCGCCGTGAACTGGTGCGTCGGCTGGGCCGGCAGGTGCTGAACGAGGCAATTCATGCAGCTTCTTGACAAAGATTCCGAACATCGGGTTCGGGTCGTTCTGAACGGACGTCCGGTCGAAGGGACGGCCAGGTCGAACATGCTGCTCAGCGATTTCCTGCGGCAGGAGATCGGAGCGACCGGAACGCATGTCGGTTGCGAACACGGCGTCTGCGGCGCCTGCACCGTTCAGGTCGACGGCCTTGCCGTGCGATCCTGCCTGTATCTTGCGGTTCAGCTGGACGGGCGACGGATCGACACCATCGAAGGGCTGGCCAACGCGGACGGAAGTTTCGGCATTCTTCAGCAGGCCTTCCACGAAAACTTTGCCCTGCAATGCGGGTTCTGTACGCCGGGATTCCTGACCACGCTGAACCACTACCTGCAAAAAAACGCCAATCCGACTGAGGTCGAGCTGCGCGAGGCGCTGAGCGGCAACATGTGCCGTTGCACCGGCTATGCCGAGATCATCCGCGCCGCGCTGATCGCCGCCGAGCGGCTTCGCGAAAGAACCAGCCGAAACGCAAAATAAAATAAGCATGACCAACTGGTCATGATAACATCCGTTAAGCCGGGTGACTCGGGAAACAGGGAGACACGCCATGCTTGCCGATCAGGTTGCCCCGACCGCGTCCAGACAGACCCAGCCCGCAGTGCCAGCGCCTGCCGGATCCTGCGCCGCCCGGAAGGTTCGTTAGATGGACTTCGTGGCGCAGATTGCAGTCAACGGCCTGGCCCTGGGCGCGCTCTATGCCTGTCTCGGGGTGGGCTTCTCGTTGGTTTGGGGCGTGCTGAACGTCATCAACATGCTGCACGGGTCTTTCGTCGTGCTCGGAGGTTACATCGCCTTCTTCCTCTGGTCCTATCTGGGCCTGCATCCACTGCTGGGCCTGCCGATCGTCGGCGTGCTGATGTTCATGCTCGGCTATTGTCTGCAATACGGCGTCATCAACAAGGTGATCCGTGCCCCGGTCCTGACCACGCTGACGCTGACCTTTGGGCTGGACATGATTCTCTACAACCTGATGACGGTGTACTTCACCGCCACGCCACGGCGGATCCGGATGGACCTGGGCAGTATCGAGGTCATGGGCACCTTCCTGCCCGCCGATCGCCTGATGGGAATGGTGCTGGCCTTCGCGCTGACGGGCATGCTGTTTGTGGTGATGCGCACCTCGAAGATCGGGCGCGCCATCGTGGCGGTCCGGATGGACAGGATGGCCGCACAGCTGATGGGCATCCGCATCGACAACATCTACGCAATCACCTTCGGCATCGGCGCGATGATGGCCGGGCTTGCCGGGGTGATCCTGGTCATGGTCTTTCCGACCACTACCAGCGTTGCCGGGACCTATCTGGGCAAGGCCTTTGTCGTCTGCATCGTGGGCGGGCTGGGCTCGGTGCCCGGGGCGCTGGTCGGAGGTCTGGCACTGGGGCTGGTCGAAAGCGTTGCGGCGCAATTTTTCGGGCCACAGAATGCCACCATCGTCGGGTTCCTGCTGCTTCTCTTCCTGCTCTTGGTCAAGCCGACCGGTTTGATGGGCGTGAAGGGGTACGAATGATGCTGAAACCCGGCACACTTCTGTTTGCACTTTGGATCGTGATCCTGGCCACGACGCCGCTTTACGCTGAGAACCACATCGTGCGGACCGCGATCTCGATAGCGATGTTCTCGACGATGGCTCTGTCGTGGAACATCATTGGTGGCTTCGCGGGCTACCCCTCGCTTGCGACCGCAGCCTTTGTCGGGGTGGGCAGCTATGTCGGCGCGATCTGCCAGGTGAACGGCTTGCCCATGGTGGCCGCCTGGCTGTTGGCGACGCTGTTCGTGACGGTGCTAGCCGCCGCTCTGGGCATGCTGCTGCTGCGGCTCAAGGGTCATTACTTCGCCATTGGGTCGATCGTACTAGTAGAGCTGTTCCGGCTGATCGTATCGTCCTGGGGGTCGGTCACCGGCGGCGGCGATGGCTTGAACGTCCCGATCCTGCGCTGGGAGCCGAACCAGGTGGCGGTCTTGTTTCTCTCCATCATGATCGGCCTGATGGTGCTAGCCTATGTGATGAACGTTCTGGTCAGTGGCAGCCGTCTGGGTTTTGGCCTGCGCTGCATTCGCCAGAACGAGGACGCGGCCGACATGGTCGGCGTCAACACCACGGTTTACAAGGTGATCGCCTTCATGATGTCGGCCGTGCTCTGCGGCACGGTGGGGGCAGTGTATGCGTCCTGGGTCGGTTATATCGACCCGCAGGAATCGTTCCAGATCGTCTTGACGCTGAAAGTGGCGGTGATGGCGCTGCTGGGAGGCGCGGGAACCGTGCTTGGGCCGGTGGTCGGCGCGGCCAGCTTCGTTGTTCTGGAAGAAGTGGTCTGGGTCAATTTCCTTAGCTGGAACCGCGCCATCCTGGGCGGTCTGATCGTGGTCCTGATCTTCTTCCTGCCCTACGGCATTCTGAACATCACTCCGCTGGCTGCGTTGAGGCGCCGCCTGATCGCCGGACCATGGAAGGACAAGCGATGAGCCGGCCGGTTGTCGAACTGCGCTCTGTCGCGAGGTCGTTTGGCGGGATCAAGGCCATCCGCGATGTGTCGCTGACGCTGCACGAGGGCGAGGTGGTCGGCCTGATCGGCCCCAACGGCGCCGGCAAGACGACTCTGGTGAACTGCATCACCGGGGTCCACCCGCCTACCTCGGGCCGGGTAATCTTTGACGGTGAGGATGTGACCAACCAAAAACCCTATCAGGCGGCGCGGCGCGGCCTTTGCCGGACGTTCCAGATCGTCCAGCCATTCCCGGAAATGACGGTGCTGGAAAATGTCGCCGCCGGTGCGCTGTTCGGGCAGAAGATTGCCAGTGTCTCCACAGCCATGGATAGGGCACATGAGTTTCTGGACTTTGTCGGCATCGGCCGGCTCGCCGATTCTCCGGCAGCAGCGCTGACGCTGGCCAACCGTAAACGTCTTGAACTGGCCAAGAGTCTGGCGATGAATCCCAGAGTCCTGATGCTGGACGAGGTCAACGCCGGTCTGAACTCGGCCGAGATCGTCGGGGCGCTGGAGCTGATCCAAAAGATAGCTGCGCGCGGGATTTCCATCATCATCATCGAACACCTGATGAAGGTCATCATGAGCCTGTCCCAGCGCATCGTGGTGCTTCACCACGGCGAGTTGATCGCGCAGGGCAACCCTCAGGCAGTAATCGGCGATCCAATGGTGATCGAAGCCTATCTGGGCGAGAAATTCGCCAAGCGTCTGATGGAGGCACGTAATGGCTGAGCAGATGCTTGAAATCTCCGGGCTGACGTCTGGCTACGGCGATGTCCAGGTTCTCTGGGGGATCGACATGGCCTTCTCCAAGGGGGAAATGGCCTGCCTCGTGGGGTCGAACGGCGCCGGGAAGACAACGCTGTTGCGCACCATTTCGGGGATCTGCAAGCCGACTGGCGGCCGCATACTGTTTGACGGCACCGATATCACAAACGCCAATCCAAAGGCGATCCTGCAGGCCGGCATTGCGCATGTCCCGGAAGGCCGGCGCCTTTTCCAAGGGTTGACGGTGCGAGACAACCTGATGTTGGGGGCCTATCTGCGCACCGACAAGGCCGAGGTCGAGCATGACCTCGACCGGGTGTACGAGCTGTTCCCGATCTTGAAGGAGCGTCATCGTCAGGCGGCGACCACAATGTCGGGTGGCCAGCAGCAGATGTGCGCGATTGCGCGCGGGATCATGTCGCGCCCGAAACTGTTGATGATCGACGAGCTGTCCCTGGGATTGGCGCCAAAAATGGTCGAGGACCTTGCGCATTCTCTTACCGAGATCAACCGGCAGGGGTTGACGATCATCCTGGTCGAACAGGATGTGATGACCGCCTTCGAGCTCGCTCGCCATGGCTTCGTCGTCGAAACCGGCAGAATCGTCAAATCTGGTCCAACCAGCGAGCTGTCGGACGATCCTGCCGTCCGGGCTGCCTATCTCGGTATGTAGCCCGGCCCGGCGATTGCGGAAGAGCGCTGGAAGCATAGGTATCGGTCTCTATGCTTAGATATAGCCTGAAAAGATAGGACAAATAAATATTGACAAATGATCGGATTGGCCAAAAACTGCACTTCGATATTGCCAGGGAGGGCAAGATGTCAGACGGAATTCTCCACGCTATTACCAAACGGTCCCTTCTGGGATTGATGGGGGCCAGTGCGGTTGCGCTGACCTCGCAGGCTGCCTGGGCACAGGAAAAGAAGGTCGTGAAGATCGGTGCCCCCCTGGCCTTGACCGGTGGTCTGGCCGAAGAGGGCCATAAGCAGCAGGTCGCCTATGACCTGTGGCTGCAGCGGATCAAAGCGGCTGGTGGAATCGATATCGGCGGCGAGAAATACGACGTCGAGCTGATCACCTATGACTACCAGACCGATGGCAACCGGGCGCAGCAGCTGGCCGAAACGCTGATCACCAGCGACAAGGTCGATTTCATGCTCGCGCCGTTCGGATCAGGCCATACCAAGATCGTGGCTGGCGTCGCTGAACGCTATGGAGTGCCGATCATCGCCGTCGCCTCATCCGAGCCGGTGCACGATCAGGGATACACCAACCTGTTCGGCACCCTGTCGCCAAGCCTGGGGCTTATCAGTTCGATGATGACCCAGTTCAAGGAGGTTAAGTCCGATCTCAAGACGGTCGCCATTGTCGGTCGCGATGATGTCTTCCCGAAGGCCATGGCTGAATCGATGGGCCGCGAAGCCCCCGCCGCCGGGATCGAAGTGGTCTACCAAAGCCTCTATCCGGTCGGCTCGCTCGACCATTCCTCGGAGATCACAAGCATCAAAGCGGCAAATCCCGACTGGATCTATGTGACAGGCTATACACAGGATCTGGTGTTGTTCCGTCAGCAGATGGCCGATCTGGGCGTGACCGCGCCGATCATTACTATGATCACGGGACCAGCCTACAAGGAGTTCATCGACAACCTCGGCGAACTGGCGAATGGCGTGACCAGCGCAACCTGGTGGCACTATTCGGTCAATTATGAGGGCGATGATGTCTTCGGCTCTTCCAAGAACTTCTATGATGCGGTGGTCGCTGCAACCGGCCAGGAACCGGACTATGTTTACGCCTCTTCCGCGGCCGCGCTTGTGGTGTTGCAAAAGGCACTGGAGGCGGCCGGATCGACCGATCGCGACGCTGTGCGTGCTGCGTTGAAGGCCATGGACATCCAGACCTTCTTCGGGCCGATCAAGTTCCGTGAGGACGGTATGAACTCGCCGCGCGATCTGCCGGTGATTCAGGTTCAAGATGGCAAGATCGTGGTGGTGAACCCGCCCGAGATCCGCACCGCGGACATGGTGCTGATCGCGCCCTGACGCGCGCCGCCGATCCGCCACAATGCTGGCGGATCGGATATCCGTCCCGGTGCCAGGGGATTTAGTAGCGGTGGTTACATCTCTGGTGCCCGATGGCCCGCCGCCTTTGGAAGGCCGCATCATGTCGCCATCTATCCTGGCGATCTGGAAGAGTAACATGGCATCAATCGGCTTCAACAGGCATCCCAAAGAATCCGTGACCCGGTTCACCGCAGAAGGTTTCTGGGGGAACGATACCTTGTCGGACCTGCTGGATGCACAGGCCGACGCGAACCCCGAGAGGATGTTCGTTCAGGAAGCCGATGGCCGCAACTTCACGTTCCGGCAGATGGCGCGGGCATCGATCCGCTTTGCCAACGCCCTTCTGGCGCTGGGGCTGACAAAGGGCGACGTCGTCGCCATTCAGTTGCCCAGCAGCATCGAATTCCTGATCGCCTATTTCGGCGTCGTCCGCATGGGGGGCATCCTGGCCACCCTGCACATGCCCTACAGCGATGGCGAGCTGGAGCCGCTGCTGGAGTTTTCCGGCGCCAAGGCAGTGATCTGCGCCCCGGCGGACACCAAGCGGGACAGGCCGCAGGCAATGGACATGCTGCGCGACCGGCTGCCAGAGCTGGTCCATGTCATCGTGGCGCGGGGCCGGGCCGAGGGCGCGCGGTTCCTTCGCATGGACGACATGATCGCCACCGGGGCAGAAACCGCCGTGCTGGACCGACCGGGTGCCGGAGACGCGGCGCTGCTTTGCTTTACCTCCGGCACCTCCAGCGCGCCGAAGGCCGTGGTCCATGCAAGTGAGACGCTGCTGGCTGATGCGCGCGCCTATGGCAAGACCATCGCCGCGACCGGACGGGACCATTCGATGATCGCGCCGCCGTTCACGCATATCTTCGGGCTGGAATGCGTGAACAACGCGCTTTGCGTCGGCGGTAGCGTTGTGCCTCTTGACCAATTCACGCCACGCGACTTCGCCGGGATGATCGAACGCTGCCGACCGACCATCGTCTACGCCGCACCCGCCCATCTTGCAGCCACCCTCCGCGACCGAGAGCTTGAAAACCGCGACCTTGGCTCCGTCCGTCAGGTTATTCTTGGCGGGTCGATCTGCCCACCCGTCGTCGCGCGCGAGTTTGAGGGATTTCTGCCGAACGGCCGGGTCGGGATCCTGTTCGGCATGACCGAGTCACTTCTGGTCACGCAGACCCGCTACGGTGCCAGTGCTGAGGAACGGCACGGCACCGTGGGCCAGCCAGTTCCCGGCATCGAGGTGCGGATTGTCGATCCTGATGAAAATCCGTTGGGCGTGGGCGAGGAAGGAGAGCTGCAGCTGCGCGGCTTTACCATCATGTCCGGCTATCTGCGCAACGACGCGGCCAATGAAAAATCCTTCACCGCCGACGGCTGGTTCCGCTGCGGCGATACGGCGACCCAGGACAGCCACGGCAATATCGCGATCACCGGGCGGTCATCGGACATGATCAACCGGGGAGGGATCAAGATAAACCCCGCCGACGTAGAGGCAGCGATCTGTGAGCATCCCGACATCCTGCAAGTGGCGTTGATCCCGATGCCCGATCCGATCCTGGGCGAAAGGATTTGTGCGGTTCTGGTCACCCGCGAAAGCCGACCGCTGACTGTCGCGGAGCTTAGCGGCTTTCTGACCGGACAGCGGATCACCAAGATGCGACATCCCGAACACATCGTCATCGTCGAAGAAATGCCGATGACGCCGACTCGGAAGATCATCAAGAAGAAGCTGGTCAACCTGGTCTTCCCGCCCGCCTGAAACCTGCCGAAGCGGCCCCCCGTCAGGGCCAAGGGGGAACACGATGACAGCCATGATGCAACCCGAACAGCCCGGTCCTGCCGAGGCCATCGACTCGCTGGTCGCGGCTCTGGGGCCGGGTTTCCTTGGGCGGCTGTCGCGCTCTGTCTCAGTGCGCGCACAGCATGGCAATACCCTTACATGGGGGGTGAACCAACCGCCCGATCTGGTGGTCTTTGCGATTTCGACCGAAGAAGTGGCGACTGTGGTCCGGCTGGCCGCTGTCCGGCGGCTGCCGATCATTGCCCATGGCGCGGGCACCTCGCTGGAAGGTCAGCTGAATGCGCCGCAGGGCGGGGTATGCATTGACTTATCGGGCATGAAGCGCATCCTTGCCGTCAACCCCGAAGATCTGGATTGCACGGTCGAGGCCGGCGTCACCCGAACCGAGCTGAATCGGCACTTGCGCGACTGCGGCCTGTTCTTTCCGATTGATCCGGGGGCAGATGCCTCGATCGGCGGCATGACGGCAACCCGTGCTTCGGGCACCAATGCAGTGCGCTATGGTACCATGAAGGACGCGGTGCTGTCGCTGACGGTCGTCACCGCAGCGGGCAAGGTGATCCGCACCTCCAGCCGGGCTCGGAAATCCTCGGCCGGTTATGATCTCACCCGGCTGATGGTCGGCTCGGAAGGCACGTTGGGCATCATCACCGAAATCACCCTGCGGCTGCATGGCATCCCCGAGGCAATCGCCAGCGGCATCTGTTCCTTTTCCACCGTTAAGGACGCCTGCGATGCCGCCATTGCCGCGATCCAATGGGGCATCCCGGTGGCGCGGGTCGAACTGCTGGACGAGGTGCAGGTACGGGCCTGCAACCTTTACTCCGGCCTGACCCTGCCCGAGATGCCACTGTTGCTGCTGGAGTTTCACGGCAGCCCCGCCAGCGTGCGCGAGCAAAGCGAAGGCTTCGGAACCATCGCGGCCGGTCACGGCGGTACGAGGTTTACATGGGTGACCGAGCCAGAAGCGCGCAGCCGTCTCTGGCAGGCCCGGCACGATTGTCATTGGGCCTCCAAGGGGCTTCGGCCGGGCAGCGACTCGATCGTGACCGACGTCTGCGTGCCCTTGTCGCGTCTGGCCGAATGCGTGCAACGGACCAAGGACGAGCTGGCCGGAACTGCGACAGTTGCCACCATCGTCGGCCATGTCGGCGACGGCAATTTCCACGTCCAGCTGATGATCGACCGCCAAGACCCAGCGGAACTGGCCGCAGCAGAGGCCTTCATCCGGCGTCTGGTCCAGCGCGCGATCGACATGGACGGCACCTCGACCGGGGAACACGGCGTCGGGCAGATGAAACGCAAGTTCATGGTCGCGGAACACGGTGAGGACACGATCGAGATCATGCGAAGCATAAAGGCCGCTCTCGATCCAATGGGCATCATGAACCCCGGCAAGATACTTCCCGATCCACACGATATTACCAATGAGTAATAATAACTCTTTTCACATGGGGAAAAGCCCGTAGACTGCGGGGAAACGGCTGCCGGACCGCTCCGGCATTGATTCGCGACCAACAACAGAGGGAGAGACAGAGATATGGACCGTCGCAAGTTCATCACCGCTGCAGGTGTTGCAGCCACCGGCCTCGCCGCGTTTGGCACGCCGGCCCTGTCGCAGGATGCCCGCCAGTGGCGCCTGTTACACGCCTATCCCAAGGGCTATCCGATCTACGGAACCGCGCCAGACATGTTCGCGGAGTTCGTGAACCGCGCCTCTGACGGCCGACTGACCATCCAGGTCTTCGGCGCGGGCGAAGTCGTGCCTGCCTTCGAGACGATGGACGCCGTGCGCAGCGGCACCGCCCAGATGGGCTTTGGCACCTCGTATTTCTGGAAGGGCAAGGTCCCTGCGTTGCAATTCATTCCCGGTCTGCCCTTCGGCATGAACGTGCAGGAACAGAACGCCTGGTTTGCCGCGGGCGGTCTGGCGCTGGCCCAGAAGGCCTATGACCAGCTGGGCTGCAAGTTCTTTGTCGCCGGCAACAGCGGCGTGCAGATGGGGGGCTGGTTCAACAAGGAAATCGGCTCGGCCGCTGATCTTTCGGGCCTGAAGATGCGGATGCCCGGCCTTGGCGGCGAGGTGCTGAGTGCGCTGGGAACCACCATCGTGAACCTTCCAGGTGGAGAGCTGCTGCCATCAATGCAGTCGGGCACCATCGACGCCTGCGAATGGATCGGCCCCTATCTCGATCTGGCCTTTGGCTTCCACAAGGTGGCCAAGTATTACTACTATCCCGGCTGGCAGGAACCGTCCGGCATCAACGACCTGTTCATCAACATGGATGAATGGAATGCGCTTCCCGCCGACCTTCAGGCCATCGTGGCCGCTGGGGCAGAGCTTATGAATGCCTATGTCCTGAATGAGCTGACCGCGAGAAATCCGGAGGCCCTTCGGGTGCTGGTCGAGGACAACGGCGTGGAGCTGCGGCGATTCAGCGACGAGACTCTGACGCAGCTGGGAAATACTACCGGCACCTTGCTGAATGATCTTGCATCGGGCGATCCGCTCAGCCGCGAGATTCTCGACAGTATTCTTGCTTTCCGCAAGAGCACCCTAGGCTATACCGACATCAGTGAAAGGGCGATGCTGGACGCGCGGGCGCTGGACTACACCTACGGTGACCTGGCCAAGAACTGATCCGGCCTGACTTCGGGAGTGCAGGATGCACCGCCTTCAGACACTCGCCGACCGGATCGATGCGGTGATCGACCGGCTGGGGCATATCTTGTCCTGGCTGGTTGGTTTCACCGTGATCACCTGCGCGGCAGTTGCCATTCTGCGCTATGCACTTGGGCTGGGCTGGATCTGGATGCAGGACGCCTATGTCTGGGCCAACGCCGTGCTGTTCATGCTGGGGGCCGCCCCGACGCTGCTGCATGACAAACATGTGCGGGTCGATTTCATCTATGGGGCAAAGGGCTGGCGGTATCGGGCCTTGGTCGACTTCCTAGGCTCGATCCTGCTGCTGCTGCCCTCGGTGATAGCCATCTTCGTCCTTTGCCTGCCCTATGTGCGCGATTCCTGGGGCCGCTGGGAAAGCACTCTGGATGTCGGCGGGATGCCGGGAATCTATTTGATAAAGTCGGTCCTGCTGCTGTTCTGCATCCCCTTTGCGGCACAGGGGATATCCCTTGCGATCCGCAGCTACATCCGGCTTGCGACCGACAATGCGGCGGGGGGCCGTGAAAGATGAACGGCACGGAGTTGATCGGCCTTCTGATGTTCCCCGCCGTGATTGGCTTTCTACTGCTGGGCTATCCGGTCGCCGTCACCCTCTCCGGTGTCGCGCTGGGCTTTGCCGGCTTCGGCTGGTTGTTCGGGATCATCGATCTGGGGCTGCTCAACAGCGTTCCGTCGCGGATATTTGGCATCATGACGAACCTGACCTTTGTCGCGATTCCGCTTTTCGTGTTCATGGGTGTCGTGCTTGAACGCTCTCGCATTGCCGAGGATCTTTTGATGGCGCTGGGCAGCCTGTTCGGGCGGATGCGCGGCGGGCTTGGGCTTTCGGTCATTCTGGTGGGGGCGCTTCTGGCGGCCTCGACGGGCGTGGTGGGGGCAAGCGTCGTCACCATGGGCTTGCTCAGCCTGCCGGCCATGCTGCGCGCCGGATACGATCCGAAACTGGCCTGCGGGATCATCTGCTCTTCGGGCACGCTGGGGCAGATCATTCCGCCCTCGACCGTATTGATTCTTCTGGCCGACATCCTGCAAGGCGCCAATGCGCAGGCCCAAATGGCCAAGGGCAATTTCGCGCCCGACCCGATTTCGGTGGTCGAACTGTTTGCCGGCGCCTTCCTGCCAGGCCTGATGCTGGTCGCGATCTACGCGTCTTGGGTGATCTTCACCGCCGTCTTCCAAGGAACGAAATGCCCAGCGCTAATTCCTGACAGGGATGAGCCGCGCCTTGGCACAAGGGTCGTCAAGGCGCTGATCTCACCGCTGCTGTTGATCGGCGCGGTGCTCGGCTCCATCCTGTTCGGGTTGGCCACCGCGACCGAGGCCGCCGCCATCGGCGCTATGGGCGCTCTGGCACTTGCCGCAGTTCAGGGCAAGCTTGGCCTCTCGGTCCTGCGCTCGGCGATGCATTCGACGATGATGATCTCCTCGATGATCTTCCTGATCCTGATCGGCGCATCGATGTTCTCGCTGGTGTTCCGCATGTTCGACGGCGAGGCTCTGGTAAAGGAGTTCTTGCACGGAATGCCGGGTGGCGTGAACGCGGCGATGCTATTCCTAATGGCGGTGATCTTTGTTCTGGGTTTTGTCCTCGACTTCATCGAGATTATGTTCCTGGTCCTGCCGATCGTCGCGCCGATCATGCTGATGTTCGACATCTCGCCGATCTGGTTCGGGATCATGATCGCGGTGAACCTTCAGACCAGCTTCCTGACCCCGCCCTTCGGCTTTTCGTTGTTCTACCTGCGCAGTGTAGCCCCGCCATCGGTGACTACCATGCATATCTATCGCGGCATCATCCCGTTCGTCCTACTGCAGCTGGTCGGCCTTGGGATCCTCTGGATGTTCCCGGCGCTTGCGACCTGGCTACCGTCAGTGCTGTTCTGAAAGAGTCTCCAGCCCTATCGCATAACCATAGGAAAAAGCCGGCGCCCGGCACCTCGCATAAATAATACTAGCGCACAGACCCTCGGCTGCAGAATCCGCATCCACGGAGCGAACTTGGCGTTCTGGTCGCGATCAGACGGATAAACCTTCCCCGGGTCTTCCCTCGCCGCTGCCGATGTTGGCAGGCGAACTTTGCCATAAAGGCTGGCGTTAGCTGTAGGCGGTTTTCCAGTTTGATATGACCTATACAACATAATTATTGACACATAACAAACACGCTCCTAGCCTTCTTCGAATGGCGGGCCAAGAAGAGCGCAAAACTGTCTGCCCCGCCGAACATGGAGGACACCCAATGAGCCTGACCTACAAGATCGCCGCTGCCGCTATCTGCTCGGCCGTGCTGGCCAGCGCCGCTGCCGCCGAGGCTGAGTTCAAACTGAAATTTGCAAATGTCGATGCTCCGCAGAGTATCGGCGGGCACGGAACGCAGGTGTTTGCCGATTGCGTCGCAGAGAAGAGCGCCGGTCGAGTAGAAATCCAGATCTTCCCGTCGGGCGCCCTTGGCGATCAGGCGGACAACCTGGAATCTGTGCGCACCGATCTTCTCGACCTCACAAACGTGGTCTCGCCGATCGTGACGGTGGATCCACTGCTCGGGGTATTCACTCTGCCATATGTCTTTGAGAGCCGTGCCCAAGTGGCCAGCGTGCTGAAAGGCCCGGTCGGAGACCTCGTGAAAGAGCGGCTGGCAGAGCGCAACCTTGTAGTGCTGGACTTCTGGGAAGCCGGCTTTCGCCAGATCACCAACAACGTGCGCCCCATCAACGAGCCGGCGGACCTGAAGGGAATCAAGATGCGGGTGCCGAGTGATCCCAGCCGGATCATCTTGTTCGATGCATTGGGTGCCAGTGCCGCCGCGCTGCCCTGGGCCGAGGTCTACAGCGCTCTGCAGACTGGTGTGTTCGATGGTCAGGAAAACCCGGCCCTCTATGTCGAGGATTCCAGCTTGTTCGAAGTGCAGAAGTATCTGTCCTTCACATCGCACGTTTACGGCGTCAGCTATTTGCTGATGTCACCGGGAGCCTATGGCAAACTGCCCGCGGACCTGCAGGCTGTTATGCATGAGTGCGGTGGGGTTTCTGCAGCGGCAACGGTCGCATACGGCGTAAAGGCCGATTCAGAAGCGGCAGACAAGGCCCGAGGCCATGGCATGGAAGTCAATGACGCTGACATTCCCGCCTTCATCGCCGTTGCGCGTCCGTTGCATGACAAAATGATCGAATCCACCATGACGGGCGACGACGTGGCCAAGGCCAAGGAAATCCTCGAGATCATCAAGACCACGAAATAGCCGGAAATCGGTCGACGAAGGTTATGGGACGGGGAGATGACTCATGTGGATTTTCGACAAGATTCTCGAGATGGCTGTGGGTGCAATGATCGTTGCAGCCACGGCAGTCGGATTTGCTGAAGTCATCTCGCGATATGTGTTGGGGAACTCGATCAATTGGTCGTTCGAGTTTCTCCAGATAGTCCTCGTCTACACGACCTTCGTCGGCGGGTTTCTGGCCACGCGGAATCGCAGTCATCTACGCGTCACGGTGATCGTCGAGATGCTGCCACGCTATGTCCGGCTGGGGTGCTTCTTGCTCGCGCAACTCGGAATCTCTGTCACCACCGTTGTGATGACGATCTGGGGGTGGGACTACGCCTTCAAGTTCACTGGTACGGCAACCGACATGATGCACATACCGGTGGTCTATCTCTATATCATCGTTCCGATCTGTGGATTCGCGATGACCTGCCAGGTGCTGGTCGATACCCTCCTTGGTCTGCGCAGGTTTGTCCTGCGCGGCGAAGCGGAAACCTTTGATTTCGTGCTGCCGGGATTTGGCGAGGAAATGGACCGGGAGGCGATCAAATCATGATGTTTGCCGCATTCGCCGGGCTGCTCGTCGCGATCGGTATCGGCATACCGATTGCCTTTGCCCTGTCCACCATCTCCATTCTCGTGCTGTGGCACAGCGATGTCAGCATGCTGATCCCGGTGCAACGGATCTATCAGGGCACCAACAAGTTCCCGCTGCTCGCTGTTCCGCTGTTCATCTTTGCCGGATCTCTGATGAATCAGGCGGACATTTCGCGCCGGCTGGTAGATTTCGCCGCAACAATGGTGGGGCGGATGCGCGGCGGACTCGCAGCGGTCAACATCATCACCAGCATGCTTTTCGCCGGCATGAGCGGCACGTCGATGTCCGACACCGCAGCCGTCGGCGGAGTCATGATCCCCAATATGGTCAAACGCGGCTACGACCGCGCCTTCACCGCAGCGGTGACGGCCTCATCCTCGACCATCGGCATCCTGATCCCGCCCAGCCTGCCGATGGTCGTGCTTGCCTCCTATATGGGCGTTTCCACCGGCGCGCTGTTCATTGCAGGAGTGATCCCGGGCCTACTGGTCGGCTTCGGCCTGATCGCAGCCGCCTGGGTGATTTCGGTGCGCCGTGAGTATCCGGTGGAGGAACCGTTCCGGCTGGGACGTTTCCTTTATGCGCTGGTTTCTGCGGCGCCGCCGCTGCTGATGCCGCTTATCATCATCGGCGGCATCCTTGGGGGCGTCTTCACCGCGACCGAGGCAGCTGGCGTGGCCTGCGTCTATGGCATCTTTGCCGGGTTCTTCATCATGCGAACCCTCAATCTGAAGAAGCTTTACCTGGCGGTGCGGGACGCCGCCATCCTGACGGGTGCGACCCTGTTTGTCACCGCGACAGCGCATGTTCTGGGCTATACCTTCACCTTCCAGCTCTACAGCGACACCGTCATGGGCTATTTCGACACGGCACAGATGAGCGCGATTGGCGTTCTTCTCTCGCTGTCGTTGGTCATGATCCTGCTTGGCATCTTCCTCGACGGCTTTGCGATGATGTTCATCGTCGTGCCACTGTTCCTGCCGACTGCCACAGCAATGGGAATCGAGCCTATTCACTTTGCCATGGTGCTGATCATGTGTTGGGGAATTGGACAGCAGACACCCCCAATGGCCTCTGCCCTGTTCCTGACCAGCCTCATGGCACGGGTCGACGTGATCACGATCACCAAGGCCAACGTCTGGTTCATTCTGGTGATGGTTCTTGTGCTGGCTCTGGTAATATTCTTTCCCTATTGGACTGTTCTTTGGCTTCCGCACCAATCCGGCCTGCTCTGAACCGCTGCCATCGGTCCAAGATCTGCAATCAAGGATACTTCAGATGAAACAAGCCGCTTATATCGATGCCACCTATACCCAGACCGAAGGTGAGACGACCTGCATCATCAACGGTCAGTTCCAATTTCCGGCCGGGCTCGACCTCTTGGGTAAACGCGAACACTTCAAGGAACACTATGACTGGGTCCGCGGTGCCATCATCCGCGAACCGCGCGGGCACAGCGACCAGTTCGGGGCGGTGATCGTTCCCTCTTCGACGCCCGAGGCCGATATCGGCATCATCTGGATCGACAGCGTCGGATACGGCGACATGTGCGGGCACGGTACGATCGCCACGTCCATGCTTCTGGCCTCGAACAATCTGGCCCCGCGCCAGAACGGTGAAACCGAGTTGCGGATCGAGAACCCCGCCGGCATCGTCACTTCGACTGTGGGCATCGAGGACGGCGAGGTGAAATGGGCCCGCTTCCGCAACGTTCCCGGCTTTCTCGCGCAGAAAGATATCAAGGTGGATGTCCCCGACGTGGGCGAGATGTCCGTCGATATCGCGTTTGGCGGCAACTACTTCATGACCGTTGCGCTTGATCCGGCAATCTGTCGGATCGGCCCCGAGAATGCCGGAAAGCTGGCGCGGATGGGCAATTCGATCAAGCGACAGATCAACGAAAAAATCACCATGATCCATCCGATCAAGTCCAACGTGACCGAAATCGACCTCGTGACGTTCTATCAAAGGCCGCAGGACGGAAGCGCCGATTATCGCTGGGTGCATGCGTTCCGCGACGGCGCGCTTGACCGCTCGCCCGGCGGCACCGGCATGTCTGCCATGCTGGCCATGCTCGAGGCGCGCGGCGAGGTGAAGCTGGGTCAGACTATCCACGCACAGGGGCTGCTTGGCACCGGCACGTTCGAGGGCAAACTGGTCGAGGAAACTACCGTGGGCAATTACCGCGCGGTTGTGCCGACGGTAAAGGGTCGCTCGACCCTGATCGGATTCGCAAAGTGGTATCTTGACCCGATGGACCAGAACGGGCTCGGCTATCACGTCAGCAAGATCTGACGGTGAAGGACGAAGGGCCGAAGGTCGGTTGGCTAACGCAAGCGCTCAACATCGCGGATTTGCGAATGTTGGCGTGGCGAAGGGGGTTCTGTCGCAAACTTCGGAGACGGCTGGATAAAGCGCTACGGTTTCATTCAGTTAGGCTGCCAGTGCCGCGAATTGGGCAAACGGGCAGAGTCCGGGCGTCAACTGACCCTTGCGGATCATGTTCGCCACTTCGATGCCTTCGGTCGTTGCCGAAGCCGCGACGAAGGACTTGAACCCGAGCATTGGCCGGATCCGTTTCTTGATGGCGCGATGGTCCTGCTCGACGCCTCGCCGGTTCGTTCGAACAGGTGGCACTCCCGGCTCGATGTTGAGGTATTTGATCCGAACCATCTCTATCGCGATCGGACAGCCGAAGCGCTTCAGCATCCGGTTGATCGCGGTGATGCCTGCCGTGTTGGCGCCGCTCTTGTCGATGACGATCTTGCGCGGCTAGCCATTCACTTCCAGTGCGCGGGCGAAGAACTTCGTCGCAGCCGCCTTGTTGAGCCGCTTCGAGAGCATGAAATCAAGGGTTTTCCCAAGCTTGTCGACGGCGCGGTAGAGGTAAGTCCATTCGCCCTTCACCTTGATGTAGGTTCTTTAAT
>JBATAV010000011.1:0-6690 GCA_049662025.1 Paracoccaceae bacterium
GTATTGCGGCGCTGACTGATCAGTCCGACGCCTGGGCGCGGATGTGCCTTTCGGGCCCGGCGGCCGAGGCTGCGCTGGCGCGCCTGGTGCCGCTGGATCTGCGGCTGGCGGTCTTCCCGGTCGGCTCGGTCGCGCGCACCGCGCTGAACCACATGATGACGATGCTGCACCGCAGCGGTGAGGTGGCGTTCGAGATCATGGTCGTCCGGTCGATGGCCGCCACTGCGGTGCATGAGCTTCATCATGCCCTGACCGCCCTTGTCGCGCGCCAGACACTGGCGACCCGTCCGGGTTTTTCCGGAACGATCAAACCTGGCCGATGAAACAAACTCGGAACTGCCGGTTCCGGAATCAGGAGAGCAAAGATGCCCGAAGTCACAAAGATAGTCTATGGCGGGCAACTCGTCGCCGCCCATGATCAATCTGCCATTCCCAACGGGGCCGTGGCTGTCGCCGGAGAGCGGATCCATGAGATCGGCACGATTGACGAACTGTCGGCCAGGTATCCGGGGGCCGAAAAGATCGGTGGCAAACGGTTTCTGCTTATTCCCGGCCTGATCAACGCGCATACGCACGGCAAGGGGCTGTCTGATTTTCAGCGAGGTGCGCTGGACAATACGCTGGAGACCTGGCGTTTCGAGACCTATGACAAGTTCATTCCGCTGCCGACCTATGAGGATGTTGCGCACTCAGCTGCCAAGCTGTTGAAATCCGGCGTGACCGGCACCATGCACAACATGATTCTGGCGGATGCCACCAATTTCGAGCGTGATTATGACGATCTTTTCCGCGCCTACCGCGATGCCGGTCTGCGGGTGTTGTTCTGTCCGGCAATCCAGAATGCCAACCCCTATATCTATGGCGACAACGACGCCATCCTGAAGGGGGTGTCAGAGGCGTCGAGAAAGATCCTGTCGGCGGGCCGCCCGGCGGGCAAGCTGACCGCGGATAGCTATGTCGGGATCGTGCGGGATCTGCATGCAAGACATCACAGCTCGATGAGCCGTGTCGGTTTCGGCCCGGTTGCCCCGCAATGGTGCACCGAGAAATTGCTGCGCGATATCGTTGAGGCGGCCGGCGAGCTGGGCCTGCTGATTCACATTCACGCGCTTCAGACCATTTTCCAGAAAATCTATCCGTTGAAGTTCTTCGGCAAGTCGCTGATCGAACACATGAACGATCTTGGTCTTCTGGCCCCGAACGTTGTGATCGGGCACTGCGTATACCCGACGGAATCGGATATTGCCCTTCTGGCAGAAACCGGCACCGGCGTGACGCACCACCCATCCTGCAATCTGCGGGTGCGCAACGGAATTGCCCCGGCCTTTCACATGCTGCAGGCGGGGGTTCGGGTCGGTATCGGCATCGACAGCAAGGGAATCAACGACGACGAGGATTTCATTCAGGAGATGAAACTGTGCTATCTGTTGCAGCGCATCGCCTCGCAGGAACTGGATTCGCCGTATCTGAGCGCGCGGCAGGTCCTGGAAATGGGCACCGAAATCGGCGCGGACCTTATCGGCTACGGCACTGAACTGGGCCGGTTGGAGGCGGGACGGTTCGCTGACATGGTCTTGCTGGATTATGACGAGATGTGCCGCCCGTTCGTCGACCCGACGCAAGACCCCATCGACACGCTGATGTATCGCGGCAAGGCCAGCCACGTTTACACTGTGGTCGTGAATGGCCGTGTTGTGGTCGACGCTGGCCAACTCCTGACGCTGGATGAAAGGGCCATTGAAGGCCGTCTGGCGGAGGCCGCCTCGCGGCCGCGAACGGCAGCGGAAACGGGAAAGGTTCAGGCCATGAACGAGTTGAAGACGCAGGTCATGCGGTATTACCAAAGCTGGCCCGAGGGGGTCGCGTTCGATCCCTTCTTCATCGTCAATTCCCGCACGGACGGCGTGAAGCGTTGATATGAATTCGGCCGGGCGAAGGGGTCACCCGGACTTCTACCTGCGGTTTCTTCTGCGGCGAAAGGTCCGGGGAGTGTTCGCAGGAATTGGACGACCGCCGCAGGCCGGTCAGGTCAGTGATGCGACAGGATCTGGCTCAGGAACAATTTGGTCCGGTCGCTTTTCGGTTCGACAAAGAATTCCTGGGGCGGCGCAACCTCGACGATTTCGCCGCGATCCATGAAGACCATGGTATCTGCCACTTCTCTGGCGAAGCCCATTTCGTGGGTGACACACATCATGGTCATCCCCTCGCTGGCAAGTTCGACCATCACGTCAAGGACGCCCGAGATCATTTCGGGGTCAAGTGCTGAGGTCGGCTCGTCGAACAGCATCAGTTTCGGCTTCATGCACAGGGCGCGGGCAATCGCCACGCGCTGCTGCTGGCCGCCTGACAGCTCGCTTGGATATTTGGATGCCTGCTCGGCGATCCGCACCCGCTCCAGATAGTGAAGCGCAAGTTCACGCGCTTCCTTCTTCGGCATCTTGAAGTTGCGGATCGGCCCCAGGGTCAGATTGTCGAGGATGCTCAGATGCGGGAAAAGGTTGAAGTGCTGGAACACCATCCCCACCTCGCGCCGGATTTTTTCGATGTTCTTGGTGTCTTCCGTCAACTCGACGCCGTCGAGAATGATCTGGCCGGTCTGGTGTTCCTCAAGTCGGTTGACGCAGCGGATCATGGTCGACTTGCCCGAACCGGACGGGCCGCAGATCACCATGCGCTGGCCGCGCCGGACCTGCAGATTGATGTCGTAGAGCGCGCAAAAGGTGCCATACCATTTGCCGACGTTCCGCATCTCCATGATTGGACGGTCATCAGTCATGTCAAACGGTTCCTTTCAGGACGGCAACGGCGCCTATCGACGGCCCTGTTGCATCTTTTTCTCGAGACGGCCGAACAGAAGGGCAAGCGGATAGCACATGGCGAAATACAGCAATCCGACCATGATCCATGTCTCGAAAACACGGGTCGTGGAGGCGGCCACTTCGACGCCAAGAAACGTCAGTTCCTGAACGGAAATCAGCGAGACGATCGAGGAATCCTTGATCAGCGTGATGAACTGGCCGGCCAGTGGCGGCAGAATCTTGTGGATTGCTTGCGGCAGGATGACGTCCTTCATGACGTTGAACCGCGACAGTCCGATTGCCCGCGCCGCTTCCCACTGGCCGCGCTCGATTGCCTGGATGCCCGCGCGCACGATCTCGGTGATATAGGCGCCTTCGAACAGGGCGAGGCAGATCATGCCGGTAAGGAAGTTCGAAAAGAGACTGATCGGGCTGAACAGGAATTCGACGACGCCGGTCGCTTCGGGGGAGGCAGAGCGTACGAACTCGTCAACCCCGAGCAGCGGCATGATCTGCCCGGAAATGAAGAAATAGAACACGAAGATGAAGACAAGCGGCGGGGTATTGCGGATGATCTCGACATAAAGGCGGGCAACCAGACGCAGGAACAGGTTTGAGCTGGTCCGGCACAGCCCCATGACAAGGCCGATGATCGCTGCGGCGATCGTGCTCCAGAATGCAAGGCGCAGCGTCATCGCCACGCCGGACAGAAGCAGATTCGGGACCAGCGCCCCTGTATCGTCACGACGGACGATGAATTGCAGAACCCTGTCCCATTGCCAGTGGTAGGCAAGAACGCTGTCGACCCGGTAGACGACATAGGCGATCAGGGCGACAAGGCTGGCAAAGATCACGAAATCGAGTGGCTTGAGGCCAATCTTCTTTCGGATCGGGGGCGGCGGATGCTCGGCCATGGGGACTTCTCACCTACGGGGATGAAGCCCCCCGCACCGCTGCGGAGGGCTTCGTTTCCATGCCTTTTATTGGTCGGGTCCGACGTTGTCGGCCCATTCCTGGGTCTTGAACCAGTAGCTGTGGGTCTTCTTCAGCCAGCCATTGTTGGTGTTGACGAGAATCCAGTTCGAGAAGAAGTTCAGTGCGTCCGGGTCGCCCTTGCGCAATGCGAATGCCTCATCCGACTGGGTAAGGGGCTCGTCACTCGGCAGGAACAGGGTGTCGGGGTTCTCCAGAACCGAGAAACTTGGCTTCGGCTCCGAAGCGATCACCGCATGGGCGTTGCCGTTGATGACTTCCTGGAACGCCTGGGCGTCGTCGTCGAACCGGCGAAGATCGGCATTCGGGAACCGCTCTTGCGCCAGGTCACATGTCACGGCGCCACGCCGACAGGTGAGGACAACGCCGGCCGCGTTGAAATCATCAAGCGTGAACCCGTCGGCAAGCTTCTTGTTGGCCGCCATCTGCTGGCCGGAATGCGCGTAGGGGATGGTGAAGTTCACCGTCATGTTGCGCTCGGCGTTGATCGACATACCACCGATGATGACGTCGAACTTGCCGGCGATCAGCGCCGGAATGATCCCGGCCCAGGCCGTCGGAACCGACTCCAGTTCGACCCCCATATCGGCCGCCAGCTTCTTGGCGACGTCGATCTCGAAGCCGACCAACTCTCCGTTCTTGTCGCGCATTGCCCAGGGCACGAAGGTGGACACACCCACCCGCAAGACGCCGCGCTGCTTGATCTGTTCGATCGCGCTTGTCGCGCTGAGGTCCTGCTGGACATCCGCCTGGACCGTTGTGGCCGCGATTATCGACAGCGCGGCGGCGCTGATGGCTGTCTTGATCATTTGACCGAATTTCATGGTTTCCCTCCCTTTCGGTGTTGCAGTTGTCTTAGCTTCTTCCCGTCCGCCCCCGCCTTGCCCGATGCTCGAGCCAGGAAACGAAAGTTGAAAGCAACACGGTGACGGCCAGATAGATCGCCGCCACGGTGAACCAGATCTCGAAAGCCATGTAGGTATCCGAGATGATGTTGAGTCCCTGGGTCGTCAGTTCGGCGACCGCGATCACGCTGACGATGGCCGAGTTCTTGATCAGCGAAATGACCAGCCCGGTCATCGGCGGCAGGATCAGCGGGATCGCCTGCGGCAAGATCACGAACCGCAACCGGTCGATGCGGCTGAGGCCGATCGCGTCGGCCGCCTCGGATTGCCCGCGTGGCACCGATTGCAATCCTGCACGGATGACCTCGGTGCCGAAAGAGCCTTCGTAGAACGCGAGCGTAAGAACCCCGGCCCAGAAGCGATCAATGCCGATGATCGGCGCCAGAACGAAATAGAACAGGAAAAGCTGGACCAGAAGCGGGGTATTGCGGACCGCCTCCATGTAGATCGTCGCAACCAGCCGCCCCGAGATAGAGCCGGACATGCGCAAGAGCGCCGTCACAAGGCTGATCACGAAGGTCAGGATCATGCTGTAGAGGGTGATTTCCAGGGTCACGCTCAGACCACGCAGCAAAAGGCCGGGAATGAACGCGCCGTCGACGATCCGGTAAAGGTATTTGCCAACCCGATACCATTGCCAGTTGTAGTGCATCGACTGCGCGCCGGCGAAGATCAGCCAGCCAAGGGCGCCGACAAAGGCGATGAATTGCGCGATGTCGATCAGCGGCGACTTGCGCGTGAACAGAGTCGACTTGCGCGCGGGGCAAAGCCGCTCGGACCGGTCTGTCGGCACTTCCTCTGCACGGCTCACGCTCAGTTTCCCCCCCCAGGGCAAAGCGATTGGTCGCATCAAGCTTCGGCTTTCATCCAAGCGGGTTGCTTGCGATTGCCTCCAACCCGACCCAGACACTTTTGATCTGCGTATATTCGGCAATCGCTTCGTGGCCGTTTTCCCGGCCGAAGCCACTTTGCTTGTACCCGCCGACCGGAGACGCCGCGCTGACGATGCGGTAGGCGTTGATGTAGACGGTGCCACTTTTCAGCCGCTTTGCAGTGCGGTGTCCACGCTGGATATTCATCGTCCAGACACCGGCGGCCAGACCGTAGGGGCTGTCATTGGCAGCCCGGACCACTTCGGCCTCATCGTCGAAACGGGTGATCGCAAGGACCGGGCCGAAGACTTCTTCGCGCCAGATTTCCATGTCGGGGGTGACGTCGGTGAAGATCGTCGGTTCGATGAACATGCCGCTACCGATGGCCTTGGCGGCCCCGGGCGAGCCGCCGCACAGGCAGCGGGCGCCGGCCTGCTTTGCGCGCTCGATGAAGCCCAGAACCTTGTCGAACTGCATCCGGTTGGCGATCGGCCCGACCTGCGTTTCGGCCTTCATCGGATCACCGAAGCGCAGCCCGCGCAGAGCCGCGACGAGACGCGCAATGAAGTCGTCGGCAATCGACGACTGCAGGAAAAGCCGTGATCCGGCAACGCAGGTTTGACCGTTGGACAGGAAGACCCCCGAGATGACGCCGTTGACGGCGCTGTCGATATCGGCATCCTCGAACACGATCTGCGGCGATTTGCCGCCGAGTTCCATCGTTACATGCTTGAAGGTTTCGGATGCTGCGCGATTGATCTGCCTGCCGCCGGATTCGGACCCGGTGAAGGCGACTTTCGCCACGTCGGGGTGGCAGACCAGCGGCGCGCCCACCTCCTGCGGCAGGCCGGTGACCACATTGACCACGCCGGGCGGGAAGCCCGCCGCCTCGAACACCTCCATCAGCGCCAGAGTCGATGCCGAGGCGTGTTCGGAAGGCTTGATGACGATGGTGTTTCCGCTGGCCAGTGCGGGTGCGATCTTCCAAAGCGCGATCATGACCGGCGAGTTCCAGGGCGTCACCGCGGCGACGACGCCGAGCGGTTCGCGCAGGGTATAGTTGAAGATGTCGTTGCGGCTGACCGGTAGCACCCGCCCCTCGATCTTGTCGGCCAAGCC
>JBATAV010000012.1:0-1880 GCA_049662025.1 Paracoccaceae bacterium
GCCCATGGGTTTGCCGCCCCCGCCCGGCCCGGAGCGCCCGATCCCGCCAATGCCCAAGGCGTGATCGAGGTCATCGCCCGCGCCGTGGCGCTGGTGCAGACAGGGACCGCCTCCGCAGTCTGCACCGCACCGATCAACAAAAAGGCGCTGAAGGACGGCGCGGGCTTCGGCTTTCCCGGCCATACCGAATATCTGGCCCATCTGGCGGGCGTTACCCGAGTGGTGATGATGCTGGCCTGCCCTGCCTTGCGGGTGGTACCCGCAACCATCCACATCCCGCTGTCGCAAGTGCCCGCCGCGCTGACCGAGCAGCTGCTGGAAGACACCATCCGTATCACCCATGCCGCCCTGATCGCAGATTTCGGCCTGCCCGCGCCGCGCCTTGCCGTGGCCGGGCTGAACCCGCACGCCGGCGAAGGCGGCACCATGGGATGGGAGGATGAGCGGATGATCCGCCCCCTCGTGGCCCGGCTCGCGGCCGAAGGCGTGGCCATTCGCGGCCCGCTGCCCGCAGATACGATGTTTCATGCCGCCGCGCGGGCGGGCTATGACGCGGCGATCTGCGCCTATCACGACCAGGCGCTGATCCCGATCAAGACCATCGACTTTGCCGGTGGGGTGAATGTGACGCTGGGCCTGCCCTTCGTGCGCACCAGCCCCGATCACGGCACTGCCTATGACATTGCCGGGCGAGGCGTGGCCGATCCATCCAGCCTGATCGCGGCGTTGCGGATGGCAGCAGAGATGGCCACGGCGCGCTTGGGGTAGGCGCCGGGGGTTTCCCCCCGGCCCATCGGTTTGTCGAACCGATGGCGAAACTGATGGGCTACCCCGAGAGTATTTTGACCAAGATGAATGCGGAAGGTCTGGACCTTGGGAACGATTGACGGCTTGCCGCCCTTGCGAGAGGTGATCGCAGCGCATGATCTGGTTGCGAAACGGCAGCTGGGGCAGAACTTTCTCTTGGATCTGAACCTGACGGCCAAGATTGCGCGCTGCGCCGGTGATCTGTCGGGCGCCGATGTGCTGGAGGTGGGGCCCGGCCCCGGCGGGCTGACGCGCGGGCTTTTGGTCGAAGGCGCGCGGCGCGTGCTGGCGGTGGAGAAGGACGCACGCTGCCTGCCCGCGCTGGCAGAGATTGCGGCGATCTATCCGGGGCGGCTGGCAGTGATCAACGCCGATGCTCTGGGGCTGGATGTGCTGTCGCATCTGACACCACCAGTGAAGGTGGTGGCGAACCTGCCCTACAATGTCGGGACCGAGCTGTTGGTCCGCTGGCTGACGCCCGCCGTCTGGCCGCCGTTCTGGCAAAGCCTGACGCTGATGTTTCAAAAAGAGGTGGCCGAACGGATCGTGGCCAGACCCGGCACCGACCATTACGGGCGACTGGCCCTTCTGGCACAGTGGCGGTGCGATGCCCGCATCGTGATGACCCTGCCGCCCGAGGCCTTTACCCCCGCACCCAAGGTGCATTCGGCGGTGGTCCATCTGACCGCCCTGCCCGGCCCCCGCTATCCGGCCGATCCCAAGGTCCTGGAGCGGGTGGTGGCGGCCGGCTTCAACCAGCGGCGCAAGATGCTGCGGGCGTCGTTGCGCGGGGTGCATCCGCGGATCGAGGCAATGCTGGTTGAGGCCGGGATCGCGCCGACCGAGCGGGCCGAGCGGGTGGGGCTGGAGCAATTCTGCCATCTGGCGCGGCTGGTGGCGGCCGGCTGAGACGAAACCGCGCGCCAGAGGCGCGCGGAGTTCGGTCATTCGGGTTTTGATCCGTGTGTCGGGGCCGCTTCGGCCTTTGGCTTGCGCGGTTTTCGGGGTTTGGGATCGGGTTTCGCTGCAACTTCGGCAGGCGGCGCCCCGGTGATGAACGAAGGCAGTTCGGC
>JBATAV010000013.1:0-14559 GCA_049662025.1 Paracoccaceae bacterium
CGTTATAGGCGGGCCAGTTCCTGGTCTTGTAGGCGAGGGGTGTGGGTCTGCTCATGCAACCCAGCTACCACGCTGGATTCATGAGGTGAATCCCTCACGGGATTTGTGCAACAGAGCCGCGCCAATGGCGTTACTGAACTTTATACGGACGATGAAAGGCTAGCCAACCGTGCCCGCATGTGCGGCATCACGCCAATAGGAATCGCTGACATTTCAATCCCAGACAGCGCCCGCCAAATCGTGATGCAGTTAGAGCCACATGAGCCAATCCCGAAAGGCGAAGACGATGCCGAACAACCAAGACCAGATCAGCCGGTTCAAGGAAGCAGCCCGCCAGCTTGAGACGGACAACGACGCCGACCGTTTTGACGCCGCGCTGAAGAAGATCGCCAAGGCTGGCAAGAAACCAGAAGACGCCAAGAAGGACGACTGACCTATGACCGGTATTGGGCGGGCATCAAGCCCGTGCTGGCCGTGGGTTTGTTAAATATATAATCGCCCAAAGTTAAGGTATTCGCACCCAATAGTGAGGATATCAGCTTTACGGACCTAAAGTATGTTCGACTGGTACAGCCTCAGCCTATGCCTACCTCAAAATGGGTCACTTTTCAGGATTTTTGGACGAAAAATTTTGGTAATGAGCAACCGTAGGATAAAAACCTACCTCACCATTCCCCAATCCCAACCGTCGCAATGGCGGGGTGAACCCCGCCCTACGCATCCCTATGCACACTCGACCACGCCCAATCTGATGGATGCGCCACCAACCCATACTTCACCGGGTTGGTCGAACAATACGCCATTCGCCGCGAAATCGCGGCCATCTGGGATGAAAGCTCCCGGGGCGACTTAGAATGCGCCTCGGCGCACCCCTTCCTCACTGATCCAGGAAACTCCGCAGCTTCCGGCTCCGGCTTGGGTGCTTCAGCTTGCGCAGGGCCTTTGCCTCGATCTGCCGGATGCGTTCGCGGGTGACCGAGAACTGCTGGCCGACTTCCTCCAGCGTGTGGTCGGTGTTCATGCCGATGCCAAAGCGCATGCGCAGCACGCGTTCTTCGCGGGGGGTGAGGGAGGCGAGAACGCGGGTGGTGGTTTCCTTCAGGTTTTCCTGAATCGCGGAATCCAGCGGCAGAATGGCGTTCTTGTCTTCGATGAAATCGCCAAGCTGGCTGTCTTCCTCATCGCCAATCGGGGTTTCCAGCGAAATCGGCTCCTTGGCGATCTTCATCACCTTGCGGACCTTTTCGAGCGGCATCTGCAGCTTTTCGGCCAATTCCTCGGGTGTCGGTTCGCGGCCGATTTCGTGCAGCATCTGGCGGCCGGTGCGGACCAGCTTGTTGATCGTCTCGATCATATGCACCGGAATGCGGATGGTGCGGGCCTGATCGGCGATGGAGCGGGTGATCGCCTGGCGGATCCACCAGGTCGCGTAGGTGGAGAATTTATAGCCGCGGCGGTATTCGAATTTATCGACCGCCTTCATCAAGCCGATATTGCCTTCCTGAATAAGATCCAGGAATTGCAATCCGCGGTTGGTGTATTTCTTGGCAATGGAAATGACCAGACGCAGGTTGGCCTCGACCATTTCCTTCTTGGCCTGCCGAGCCTCTTTCTCGCCCTTCTGCACCTGATTGACGATGCGGCGGAATTCGGAAATATCGACGCCGACATATTGGCCGACCTGCGCCATCTCGGCACGCAGTTCTTCGATCGCGGCGCGGGACTTTTCAATCAGCGCCTGCCAGGCCCGGCCCGGCTTTTCGGCCATGCGGTCCAGCCAATGGGGATCCAGCTCATAGCCCTGATATTCGTCGATGAATTCGCGGCGGTTGATCCGCGCTGCATCGGCCAGTTTCACCATGCCGGAATTGATCGACATGATGCGCTTGTTGATGCCGTAAAGCTGATCGATCAGCGCTTCGATGCGGCTGTTGTTCAGGTGCAACTCGTTCACCAGAAGCACGATCTCGGAACGCAATTTCTGATAGGCGGCCTCATCCGAGGCGGAATAGCGCGAGGTGTGCGACAGCGCGGCCGTCATCCGGTTGTCCTGCATCTCGGACAGCTTGACATAGTCGCGCGCGATAATATCCAGCGTTTCCAGAACCTTGGGCTTCAGCGCCGCTTCCATCGCGGCCAAGGACATGTTCGAGGCTTCGTCATCCTCGTCATCGCTGTCATCGGCCTGGATCGGGTTGCCGTCGGCATCCAGTTCCGGCTCTTCGGCCCCCGCGGTGCGGGTGCCGCCGCCGCTGACCTCGACGCCGTCAAGGCCCGGCCCCACCATCTCGTCATCGCCATCGAGGGTGCGGCCGAAGGTGGTCTCAAGGTCGATCACGTCGCGCAGAAGGATGTCTTCGTTCAGAAGTTCGTCGCGCCAGATGGTGATGGCCTGAAAGGTCAGCGGGCTTTCGCAAAGCCCGGCGATCATCGTGTTGCGGCCGGCCTCGATCCGCTTGGCAATGGCGATTTCGCCTTCGCGCGACAGCAGTTCGACGCTGCCCATTTCGCGCAGATACATGCGGACCGGATCGTCGGTGCGGTCCAGCGCCTCGGTCGAGGTGCCGGAAACGGTTACCTCGCGCGAGGTCGAGGTTTCGACCAACTCGCCCGCGGGCGCCTCGCCCTCGTCGACCTCTTCATCCTCGATGACGTTGATGCCCATTTCCGACAACATCGACATCACGTCTTCGATCTGCTCGGACGACACCTGCTCGGGCGGCATGTGCTGGTTCAGCTGATCATAGGTGATGTAGCCGCGTTCCTTGGCGTCGGCGATCATCTTCTTGACGGCGGCCTGGCTCATGTCCAGCGAGACATCGGCCTCGTCGGTTTCGGGCTTGGCGTCGTCGGTATCCTTGGAGGCCATGTCTTCTCCTGTGGGCGTAGGGAGGGTGCGATGGAAACGAATCGGCTGATAGGTCGAATCAATAACGCGAATCACGGGCGGGCACACCCCGAATCACCCACCGTACGCTGTGTTCAACGGGTTTAATGGCGGCTTTTTCCGCCGCGGGTGAAGTCGATCTGCGCGTGCAGGCGTCGGGCACGGTCCAGTTCCTCGCGGTCAAGTTCCACGCCATTCGGCGCGACGATGGCCTCGCCCTTCTGGTCCTGCGGGCCACGGGCGGCGGTTTGACGGGCCTCGGTGGCCTTCGAGACGCGCCAGGTCAGGCCTTCGTCGACCAGGTGGCTCATGTCCTCTTCGGCTTCGGCCAGTTCGGCCCGGTGGGCCCGGTCGGCCTGCAGGTGGGCGAGCGCTTCTTCGACGCAGGTGGCGGCGAAATCGGCATCGGCGCGCGGCTGAAGCGCCGGCGCAATGCGCAGATGGGGATTGTCGGCCAGACGGTCAAGGGCATGCGGGCTGTCGGCGCGAATCAGATCGGCGCAATTTTCATCGGGACCGTGGGTCAGGAGAAGGTTGCGCAACCGGGTGTGGTCGTCGGAGGTCAGTTCCAGCCGCTCCAGCGCGGCTTCGAAGCGCGGGATGATCTGGGGAAAGCGCAAGAGGCTGGCCAGGATCACCGCCTCGCGCAGCGCATCTTCGGGGGCTGTCGCGGTGGCCAGAAGCGAGGCACGAGTGCCCGCGACCGGGCCGGCGGGTGGCGGTTGAAAGCGGCCCTTCGGCCCCTTTTGCCAGGGCTGACCGGGGCGCTGTTGCGGCGCGGCGCGGCGAATGGTGCCGAACAGGTCCCAGCGCAGGGCCTTGATCTCATCGCCGTAATGGGCGCGGATCGAGGGGTCTGCGATGCGGCGGATGGTGGCGCGCAGGGTCTTGTCGAGGCTGGCCTTGCGCTCGGGGCTGTCAAAGGATTTCCCCTCGGTTTCGCGCTGCCACAACAGGCGCACCATCGGCTGGGCGGTATCAAGCAGGCGTTGCATGGCGGGCGGGCCTTCGGCCTTCAGGAGATCGTCCGGGTCCTGTCCATTGGGCAGATGGGCAAAGCGCAGACCCTTGCCGGCCTCCAGCAGCGGCAGGGCGAGGTCGACCACGCGCAAACCGGCGCGGATGCCCGCCGCGTCGCCGTCCAGCGCGATCACCGGCTCGTCGCTGATGCGCCACATCAGGCGCAGCTGGTCTTCGGTGACGGCGGTGCCGAGCGGGGCGACGGCGGCGGAGAACCCGGCTTCGCAAAGCGCGATCACGTCCATGTAGCCTTCGGCGACAATCAAGGGCTTGCCCTTGCCGGCAGCTTCGCGGGCGGGGCCATGGTTGTAAAGGTTGCGGCCCTTGTCGAACAACTCGGTCTCGGGGCCGTTGAGATATTTCGCCCGCGCGTTCGGATCCATGGCGCGGCCGCCCAGCGAAATGGCGCGGCCGCGCCCGTCGCGGATGGGAAAGATGATGCGGTCGCGGAAGCGGTCATAGATGCTGCCGTCATCCGCCTTGGCGCAAAGGCCCGCATCGACGATCAGATCGGGGGCGATGCCCTTGGCGGTCAGGGCCTGGAAAACGCCCTGCCGCTGGTCGGGGGCAAAGCCGATTTCCCAGCGCTCTTGCGCGGGTTCGGACAGGCGGCGCTTCACCAGATAGGCGCGGGCTTCGGCGGCGGCGGCGGTTTTCAGCTGCAGGCGGAACCATTTCACCGCCTCTTCCATGACCTTGATCAGCTCGCTCCGCCGGTCGGCCTTCTCGGCGGCCTTGGGGTCGCGGGCGGGCATCGGCATTCCGGCCTCGCGGGCCAGCACCTCGACCGCTTCGATGAACGAGAGGTTCTCGGTGTCCTTCACAAAGGTCAGCGCATCGCCCTTGGCCTGGCAGCCGAAGCAGTAATAGAACCCCTTGCGGTCATCGACATGGAAGCTGGCCGACTTTTCCTGATGGAACGGGCAGGGCGCCCACCAGTCGCCCTTGGCCATGTTGGACTTGCGCATGTCCCAGGTGACTTTCCGACCGACGACGGCGGAAAGCGAGACGCGGGTGCGCAATTCGTCAAGGAATCCGGGTGGCAGACTCATGGATCAGATATGGGGCTTCCAGGCCTTCGAGTCGAGGGTTGCCAACCGCCGAGGGCGCTTCGTCCCTGGGGGCAGGCCCCCGCTGCCGACAGATCAGAAACCGATCCGGTCGCGGGTGGAGTACCAGGTCATCGCCAGCACCAGAAGCGGCCAGCGCAGGGCGGCGCCGCCGGGAAAGCGCGGTTGCGGCAGGCTGGCCATCAGGTCGAAGCCTGCGGATTGGCTGGCGGTGGCTTCGGCCATCAGCTTGCCCGCAAGGGTGGCAAGCGCCACGCCGTGGCCGGAATAGCCCGAGGCGGACAAGACGTTGGCCTGGGGGCGGGCAAAGCAGGGCATCCGGTTCATGGTGATTGCCAGAGTGCCGCCCCAGGCATGGTCGATGCGGGTATCCTTCAGCTGGGGATAGACCTCGAGCATCGGTTTCGACACGGTTTTCACGATGTCGGGAAAGCGGTAGCCATAGCTTTCGCCGCCGCCGAAAAGAAGGCGGTTGTCTTCGCTGAGCCGCCAGTAGTTCACCACGAATTTGGTGTCGGCGACGGCAATGGGTTCGGCAAGGATTCCGGCGGCGCGGTCGCCCAGGGGTTCGGTGGCGACGATGAAGTTGTTGATCGGCATCACCCGCGCGGCGACCTTCGGCTCCAGCCCGCCGAGATAGCCGTTGCCGGCCAGGATCACCGTGGTGCAGGTGACCTGGCCCCGGGCGGTGCGGACGACGGGCTTTGCGCCGTGGGTGATTTCCACCACCTCGCTCAACTCGTGCAGTTGCGCGCCTGCGGTTGCGGCGGCTTTTGCCAGACCCAGCGCGAAGTTCAACGGATGCACATGGCCGGCACCGCGATCGACCTCGCCACCCTTGTAGACGGGCGATCCGATCAGGCGATGGATGGCGCTGCGGTCCAGCGGTTCGAGGTCTTCATAGCCGTAATCGCGGTGCAGTTTTTCGGCGTAGAGGTGGGTTTCGCGCACCTCGGCATCGGACCAGCAGGCATGGGCGACGCCGGGGCGGAAGGTGACGCCCTGCATCTTGTGGGTGGTGATCAGGTCGCGGACCAGTTGCTTGGAGTCTTGCGCCAGGTCCCAGAATCGACGGGCGTTTTCGCGCCCTGCTGCCTTCTCCAGCCAGATCTGGTCTTGCCGTTGGCCTGATCCGACCTGCCCGCCATTGCGGCCAGAGGCGCCAAAGCCCATGCGGTGCGCCTCCAGAAGCACCACCGAGAGGCCTTTTTGCGCGCAATGCAGGGCGGCGGAAAGCCCTGTGTAGCCGCCGCCGACGATGGCCACATCGGCGGTGGTTTCCCCCAGAAGCTGGGGGAAGGGGGCAAGCGGGGCCTTGGTGGCGGTATACCACGAGGTTGCCGGGTACTCTCCGGCGCGGTCGTTGACGTGAAGCAGGTTCATGGTGCGGGCCTCGGCGTGATCTCGAAACAGTCCAGATACTGGCAGGTCTCATTCGGCCAAATGGCGGTCAGCGACGTTGCCAGGCAGCCGATGGAAAGACGGTAGTCATCGGGGTTGACCGGCCCCGGGTTCGCCGTCAGCAGGGCGGCAAAGGCGGTGTCGCGGATCACCCGATAGGCCGGATCCTGGACAGTCACCTTGTGCTGGCCTTGCAGGAAATGCTGCCGCTGCGCGGTTTCCGACGCGGTTGCCTGGGTCAGGACAGGCCCAGCCCACAGCCCCGCCGCCATCAGGCCGGCGAGGGTGGATATGCGTGCGAAGGTCATACGTTCAAGAGCAGGTGTTCGCGTTCCCATGGGCTGATGACTTGCAGGAACTCTTTGTATTCGTTGCGTTTCACCGAATCGTAGACCTTGACGAAATCAACCCCCAGCACCTCTTGCAGGGCCTTGTCCTCTTCCAGCAGGTCCAGCGCGTCGCCCATGTTCACCGGGATCTCGTCGCTGTCGATATAGGCCGAGCCGGAGAATTCGGGGCGCGCGCCCTTCTTCTCCATCAGCCCCAGGTAGCCGCAGGCAAGGGTGGCGGCGATGCCGAGGTAGGGGTTGCAATCCATTCCCGGCAGGCGGTTTTCCACCCGTCGTCCGGCCGGGCTGGAGATCGGGATGCGCAGGCCGGTGGTGCGGTTGTCGCGGCCCCATTCCAGGTTGATGGGGGCGGCAAAGTCGGGGACATAGCGGCGATAGCTGTTGACGTAGGGTGCGATCAGCGCGATGGCCGCCCCCATGTGGTTCTGCATGCCGCCGATGAAGTTGATGAAGGCCTCGGTTTCGGCGCCTTTCGGCCCGGCGAAGATGTTCTTGCCGGTCTTGATGTCCACCACCGAGGTGTGGATGTGCATGGCGCTGCCCGGCTCATCCGCGATCGGTTTGG
The DNA here is from genome assembly GCA_049662025.1 of Paracoccaceae bacterium. Taxonomy (GTDB): domain Bacteria; phylum Pseudomonadota; class Alphaproteobacteria; order Rhodobacterales; family Rhodobacteraceae; genus Pseudogemmobacter. Next base: position 7,294 of record JBATAV010000013.1, read on the forward strand.
CCATGAAGGTGGCGAAACAATCGTGCCGCAGGGCGGCTTCGCGGATCAGGCGCTTGAAGTAGAACACGTCATCGGCCAGGCGGATCGGGTCGCCGTGCGCCAGGTTCAGCTCGATCTGGGCGGCACCGCCTTCTTGCAGGATGCCGTCGATCTCCAACCCCTGAGCTTCGGCGAAATCGTAGATGTCGTCGATCACCTTGCCGTATTCATCGACCGCCGACAGGCTGTAGGCCTGCTTGCCCGCCGCGCGACGGCCGGTGCGGCCCATCGGCGGGATCACCGGCTGGTTGGGGTCGATGTTGCGGGCGGTCAGGAAGAATTCCATCTCGGGGGCGACGACGGGGCGCCAGCCCTGCGCCTCATACAAGGCCACCACCCGGCGCAGCACGTTGCGGGGCGAGTAGGCGATCAGGTTGCCCTCCTGGTCCTTGGCGTCGTGGATCACCTGCAGGGTGACGGCGGCAGTCCAGGGGGCGGCGGTGGCGGTTGTCCAGTCCGGCTCCAGAATCATGTCGGGTTCGGTGAAAGCGTCGAACGGGCTGTCGGCCCATTCGCCGGTGATGGTTTGCAGGAAGATCGAGTTCGGCAGGTAGTAGTTCGTCTGATGGGCGAATTTCGCGGCAGGCATGGCCTTGCCACGCGCCACGCCGGCGATGTCGCCGATCACGCATTCCACTTCGTCCACCCGGCGGTTGCCGATGTAGTCGCGGGCTGCCTGGGGCAGCTGGTCGGTCCATTTGGACATATGTCACACTGGTTTTGGGGGGTGGCCCCCGCGCTGTCAGGCGCGGAGCTTCTCGGCCCCGGGTTGGTGGTTGAGAAAGAAGGCGGCGATCCGGCCGGCCATGGTCTGGTCGTCCAGGGGTTGAGTCAGGCGGTCGCGGGCCTCGGCCATCAGCTGATCGGGCACCAGGCCGGGGCCACGGGTGCGCATCAGGCCTTCGACGAAGTCGGGGCGGAATTCCGGGTGCGGCTGCACCGAGAACATGAGGTCGTCGTAGAGGAGGGCTGCGTTTTCGCAAAACTCGGACGAGGCGACGACTTCGGCGCCTTGCGGCACCTTGGTGACCTGATCGCGGTGCCAGGCGTTCAGCCGCAGCTTCTGATCGCCGAAATCGTATTCGGTGGCGCCGATGGTCCAGCCGCCGGCGAATTTCTCGACGCGGCCGCCCATGGCCTGGGCGATGATCTGGTGGCCAAAGCAGATGCCGACCACGGGCACCTTTTCGGCGTAGGCGGCGCGGATGAAATCCTCCAGCGGCCGGATGAAGGGGTGGTCTTCATAGGCGCCGTGGCGCGAGCCGGTGATCAGCCAGCCGTCGCAATCATGCACGCCTTCGGGGAATTGCATCCCCTCGACGTTGAAGGAGCGGAAGGTCAGGCCCCGCCCCGCCAGCAGGGTCTCGAAGAAATCCGGGTAGTCGCCGTGGTCGGCGCGCAGGGCGTCGGGCGAGGCGCCGGTCTGGAGGATGCCGATCTGCATGGCCGGGTCCTTTCTCGGATTTCCCTAAAGTGGTCACTGGAACAGGTCTTGGTCAAGAGGGTCGGGTGGGGTCGGGACGCGACGGGCGCGGCCCTAGACCGTGTCGAGATAAAGTTCCACCTGCTCTTCGGGCGAGAGTTCCGCGATATAGTGCAGTTCCTGGCGCTTGGTCTGCACCAGGTTGCGGATCAGCTCTTTGGGCAGGAAGCGGTAGACGATGTCGGAATGCTCGAAGGCGTCGATGGCCGCTTCCCAGGTTGACGGGATCTGCGGCAGGTCCAGCGCATAGGCATTGCCGGTAACGGGGGGCGGCGGCTCGATCTCGTCCTCGATCCCCGACAGGGCGGCGCCCAGGATGGCGGCCAGCATCAGATAGGGGTTCACGTCGCCGCCCGCCACGCGGTGTTCGATCCGCCGCGCGGCGGGGTTGCCGGCCGGGATGCGGATGGCGGCGGTGCGGTTCTCATAGCCCCAGCTGATCGCGGTGGGGGCGTGTTTGTCGGGCACCAGACGTTCGTAGCTGTTCGAATGCGGGGCAAAGAGCAGCGTGGAATCGTGCATCGCCGCAAGGCACCCCGCCACCGCATGGCGCAGCGCCGCCGTGCCCTTGGGCCCGCCGGAATCGAAGATGTTCTCGCCCTTGTCATCGAGCACCGAGAAATGGGTGTGCAGGCCGGACCCTGAATAATCCTGATAGGGCTTGGCCATGAAGCTGGCGGCAAAGCCGTGGCGCCGCGCCAGACCCTTGACCAGCATCTTGAAGAACCAGGCATCATCGGCGGCGCGCAGCGCGTCGTCGCAATGCATCAGGTTCACCTCGAACTGGCCGAGACCGGTCTCCGAGGTGGTGGTGTCGGCGGGAATGTCCATCGCCTCGCAGGCGTCGTAGAGGTCGGTGAAGAAGGTATCGAAAGCGTCAAGCGCGCGGATCGACAGGGTTTCGGCGGCCTTGCGGCGCTTGCCCGAGCGGGGGCTGGCCGGCACTTGCATGGTCTTGCCGGAATCGTCGATCAGGAAGAATTCCAGCTCGATCGCGCAGACCGGGGTCAGGCCGCGGGCCTTGTAACGGTCGACCACCGCGCGCAGCACATGGCGAGGGTCGCCGTCATAGGGCTGGCCGTTTTCGCGGAACATCCAGATCGGCAGCAGGGCGGTCGGCGCTTCGAGCCAGGGCATCGGAATGAAGCCGCGCTCGGTGGGCTTCAGGACACCGTCCTGATCGCCCTGCTCGAACACCAGGGGGGAATCGTCGATATCCTCGCCCCAGATGTCGAGGTTGAGGACCGAGAACGGAAACCGGGTTCCGTCCTTGACCACCTTGTCGGCGAAACGGGTCGGCACACGCTTGCCACGGGCCTGGCCGTTCAGATCGGCGGCGGCAACGCGGATGGTGCGCACATCGGGGTGCTTGCGCAGATAATCTTTCATGTTCATGTCGTTTACAGGAAAGGCACGGACCCCGCGCCCCCGGGCCCGATGAAAGGCCCGCCTGATGCGCAAGTTCGGACCATGCCCTTGGTCCTTCCCTGGGTTTCAATCAGCTTCCGGGAAGGGGCCTTTCACGGCCCCCGGTCCGGTCCGGGCGAGGGCCCGGATAATTTGATCAAATGTAGCCTACTACCGGACAAGGTTCGGACGCAAGCGGATTTTCGCGCGCTGGTTCGAGGGCAGGTGGCGATTCAGGCGGCTGTTCACCGCGCCGTAGATCGTGGTGATGATCAGCGTCAGGCAGATGAAGTAGAAGCCGACGATGGGGTAAGATATGAAGGGGTTGAAGGTCTTGTCGGCGAAATAGCTGGCGTAATAGAGCGCGTCGCCCTTTTGGCCAAAGGCCGGGAAGCCCGAAAAGAACACCAGCGTGGTGGCGTGAAAGAGGAAGATCGCCTCGTTGGTATAGGCGGGCCAGCCCAGCCGCAGCATGGTGGGCCATTCGATGCGGGTGAACTTTTTCCATCCCGAAAGGCCATAGGCCTCGGCCGCATCAAGATCGCCGCGGGGAATGGATTTCAGCGCGCCGTGGAAGATCTCGGCCGAATAGGCGGCGGTGTTGAGAAACAGCACGAACAGCGCCCCCGCCCAGGCCCGCGTGGTCCAGGAGGTGTCGATGGCCAGGCCAAGGATGTGCAGGCCGGTCTTGGGCAGCATCACCAGCGCCTCGTAGGCCAGGAAGAACTGGATGAAGAGGGGCGAGCCGCGGAAAACGAAGACGAACCATTCGGCCGGTTTGCGGACCCAGGGGTTGCGGGCGTTCTTGGCTAGCGCGATCAGGTTGGCCAGGAAAAAGCCGAAGAACAGCGCCAGTACACCGAAATAGAGGTTCCAGATCAGGCCCGAGCCGATCAGCGTGAACTGCTGGCACAGGGTGAATTCGTTGCGCGGCAGCAGGTTCTCGCCCAGCCCGATCGAGCGCAGGCCGTAAGCCTGGATGGTATCCCAACAGGTCATACGGCGGCCTTTCGCATGGCATCGCCGCCGGCGGTGGCCTGGCCGTGGCTGAGTTTGCGGGTCAGTTTGCTGATGCCGAATTCAGAGACGCGGGTGAAGCAAAGGTAGAACACCATCAGGCCAAGGAAGTACCAAAGCCGCCAGTCGCCATGCGGGTATTCATAGACCTGGGTCTTCGATCCGCCCAATTCGCGGGCGTAATAGACGATGTCCTTGATTCCCAGCAGGAACAGCAAGGGCGTGGCCTTGATCAGGATCATCCACAGATTGCCCAGGCCCGGCAGGGCATAGATCCACATCTGCGGCACCAGGATGCGCCGGAACACCTGGCCGCGTGACAAGCCGTAAGCCTCGGCGGTTTCCAGTTGCTCGCGCGGCACGGCCTGCATGGCGCCATAGATCACGTTGGCGGTGAAGGCGCCGAAGACGATGGCGAAGGTGCCGACGGCCAGAAAGAACCCGTAGACCTGATAGGTGAAAGGAGAGCTGGTGGCCAAGGGCACCTTGGCCGCCTGGCAGACGCGAAACTCCATCCCTTGCCAGGGCGAAGGGTCGGTCGAGGGGCAGACCATCAGATGCTTGAGGTATTCGATGCCCTGATCAAGGGCGATGACGAAGAACAGGAAGAAGATGATGTCGGGAATGCCGCGCACCATCCAGATATAGGCCTTTCCGGCCCAGGAAACCGGCGCGATATGCGACCGCGCGGCGGTGGCGCCCAGAAAACCCATGGCCAGCGCGGTCGGCGCCGTGATTGCCAGCAGCACCAGCACGGTCACGAAGGACCAGTAGAAATCAAGATGCTTGCCCGAGGTGAGGTAGCAGAAGGTCCAGGTCAGGCCCTCGATGGATCTTGGATCGGCGCAGGCGTTGAACATCGGCGGGCCTTCGGGAAAAGGGGGGCGCGGGACCGGATGGCCCCGCACCCCGATCGGGTGGGATCAGCAGCCCTGCTTGCCGTCATCACCCCAGACAAGGGGAGAGGCCGGGCCGAAGTATTCCGGCTTGGTGATCATCGCATCCAGGCTGCCGTCGCATTTCATCGAGGTGATTGCGGCGTCGAACTTTTCGCGCAACGCATCGTCGCTGTCGCGGAAGGCCATGCCGACACCGCCGCCGATCATCTCGGTCTTCTCCAGCAGCACCAGCGCGCCGCCGGATTCTTCGGCAATCGGGCGCAGGTAGTCGCTGTCGGCCAGCACGGCGACGGCTTCGCCGTTCTTCACCGCGGCGACGGTTTCTTCCGGCGTGGCGAATTCGGCCAGCTGCATGCCATGTTCGGCCACGAAGGCGGCCTGAATGGTCGAGGTCTGCGCCGCGACCGGGCCCGACATCAGATCGACATCCGGCGACAGCGCCAGATAGGCCGAGGGCGTCGGCTGCAGGTAGGGCTGGGAGAAATCGATGATCGCTTCACGCTCGGGCGTGATCGACATGCCCGCGATGATCGCGTCGTAGTTGCCCGATTGCAGGTTCGGGATGATCGAATCCCAGTCGTTGACCGTCCAGGTGCAGGTCAGGCCGGCGCGCTTGCACAGCTCGTCGCCCAACTCGCGCTCCAGCCCCGCCACTTCGCCCGCGTCATTGACGAAGTTGTAGGGGGGGTAGGCACCTTCGGTGGCCAGGCGCACGACGTCCTGGGCCATGGCAGAAGTGCCGAACATCAGCACGGCGGGGATCAAAAGCAGTTTTTTCATTGGTCGTCTCCCTTTGGTTTTGCTTGCAGTAGGTCATGCCGCGCGGTTCCGGTCAGAACCAGCGGGTATCGAGTGTATCCAGCGTGCCATCATCGCGCATCGCCTGTATCGCGGCATTGAGCCGCGTGCGCAGCGCGTCGTTGCCCTTGCAGACGGCCATGGCGGTGCCTTCATCGGTCAGATGCACGTCGTAAAGCCAGGTCAGGCCCTTGTCGGTGAAGAAATCCGACAGGTCGGCGCGGTTGTCGAAGGGGCCGAAGGCCAGATCGGAGTGGCCTTCGATCAGGGCCTGCAGCACGGCCGCTTCGGTCGGGTAGGCGCGATAGTCGAGGCCCTGATCGCGCAGCCAGCTTTCGTGCAGGGTGCCGGCCTGAACGGCAGTTTTCGCCTGGGCCGGTTGCGGGGCGCCAGCCGGTCCGACGAACCATTCGGTATCGTCGGCCTGGTGATAGGGCTCCGAGAAATCGACCTTGGCCCGGCGTTCTTCGGTGATCGCCATGCCGCCCAGCACCACATCGAACCGCCCGTCCATCACGCCGGGGATCAATTCGTCAAAGGTGGCCAGCTGCCAGTCGCAGACAAAGGCCTGACGGGTGCAGATCCCGGTCATCAGATCGACGTCGAACCCCTGCAGATCGCCCGCCGCGGTCTGGCTGACATAGGGCGGAAAGGCGGCCTCGGTGCCGATGGTCAGGTGATCGTCGCCAGCGGCGGCCAGCGTCAGCACCGCGCCCAGGGCAGAGAGAGAGGCAAAGCAGCCCATGCCGCGTTATGCCCCCGTGGCCGACAGGAAGCCGCGCAGACGCTCGGTCTGCGGGTTGCCGAACAGCTGGTCTGGCGGGCCTTCTTCCTCGATCTTGCCCTGATGCAGAAAGATGACGTGGTCGGAACAATCGGCGGCCAGCTTCATGTCATGGGTGACCAGAAGCATGGTGCGTCCCTCATCGGCCAAGGCCTTGATGACGCGGACGACTTCCTGTTCCAGTTCGGGGTCCAGCGCCGATGTGGGTTCATCGAACAACAGCGCACGCGGTTCCATGCAGAGCGCGCGGGCGATGGCAGCGCGCTGCTGCTGGCCGCCCGACAGCTGCGCGGGCCAGGCGTCGGCCTTCTCGGCGATGCCGACCTTGTCGAGGTATTCGCGCGCCTTCGTCTCGACCTCTTTGGGGTCGCGCTTCAGCACCGTCACCGGCGCCTCCATCACGTTTTGCAACACCGTCATATGAGCCCAGAGGTTGAACTGCTGGAACACCATCGACAGGTTGGTACGGATGCGGGTGACCTGATGGCGGTCGGCGGGGTGGCGGTGGTGGCCGGTGCCTTTCCAATGCACATCCTCGCCCTCAAAGCGGATCAGGCCTTGCTGGCTGTCTTCCAGAAGGTTGCAGCAGCGCAGAAGCGTGGATTTGCCCGAGCCGGAAGAGCCGATCAGCGACACCACATGGCCGCGCGGGGCGACCAGATCGACGCCCTTCAGCACCTCGAGCGCGCCATAGGATTTGTGGAGATCGCGGATCTCGATGACGGGGGTGTCAGTCATATGTCCCCAAAGCTTCCCTGTTGGTCCAGCGGCGTTCTTTGCGCCGTCCGGTGTTCCGGAGTGTCAATAGGGCGCAGATTTTGCCCCATTGCAACGCACAT
>JBATAV010000014.1:0-3289 GCA_049662025.1 Paracoccaceae bacterium
GACGCTGGCATTGGCGCTGGCGCTGAACGGGGCGGTGAAGGCGCAACAGCCCGACGCCGTGACCGGCCCGCTGATCGAGGTAGTGACCGAAGGCAAGGGCCCGTCCGAGAAGGTAATCGGCTTTCGCCTCGCCAAGGATGCCGCAAGGCATCGGCTGCCCGATGCGGGCGTGGCCGCCCTCAGCCAGGCGCTTGTGGCAGGCGATCAGGCGCGCGAGGTCGAAATGGCGCGTGATCTGGGGATGCAGGTTCTGGGCCTGAGCGCCGGAGGCGTGGCAGCGATCGGCACCCTGGCCGAACACGGGCTATGGCTGGGAAGCCTGAGCCCGGCGAACAATGCGCTGAACAACGTGGGCTTCATGTTGGCGCTGGTGCAGGTGGCGCGCGATGCCGCGCGGGGCGATGACCGGGCGGCGGCCACTGGCAGTCTGAAGGCCTATATGAGCTTTGCGATCAGCCGCTGGGGCTGGGGCGCGTTGCAGATTGGCGGGGTGGCGCTGTTCGTCACCGACGTGGTGCTGACACAATGGCAATCGGGCCTGACCGACATCGGCGTCGATGTCTGGTCCTGCCGCTACACGGCATGGTACAAGAGCAACGGTCGCAGCGTGGCTGACTGGAAGGTCAAGGCGTGGGAGTTGTATCTTGCCGCCGAAGGCAAGGGCGACCAGTCCTACGAGGTCTACATCGACGGCGTGCTGAACGACTATGTCGGCCTCGCGTTCCGCGACGATCTCTTGGCCACCTATGGCGATTGCAGCGCCTCGTCCTTTGGCGAACAGGCCAATATCCGTGAAATCATCATGGGCCGACACAAGGCCGTGCTGCAAAAGATGCTGGTCGCCAGGGTGATGCCGGAAATCGCCGACCGGGCCTGGCAGCGCCAAGTGCAAGCCCAGGTCGCCCTGGCGAACAAGGAGTTGGTGGACCCGCTGAACCGCAGGTTCATTCTGGACGTTACCGCCTATGGCGTCGAGGGCGCGGCGCGGGTGGTCATGCCACTGCCCGCGGGTGGCGAATGGGCGGGCAAGCTGCGGCCCGACGGCACCTTCCAGGCCGCGCTCACGCTTTATGCGGTAATCAAGGCCGGATTCCCCGACACTGTCCGGCTGGAAACCGAAAGCGGCGTCGAAGAGCGCAAGCTGATGATCTCGGGCGACAAGGTCAGCGCGATCTTTGGCACGCCCGAAGTGGCGATGGTGTCGCGGTATTCGCTGGCCGAGGGCGCGCAAAGCTGCACCATCAAACGCATTGCCACCGATGGCAGCACCACCACCGAAGCCGGTGGCGCCGAAGCCAGCCCGGACCAGACCGTCGACATGGGCATGCTGGCCAACGGCAGCTGGATCGTCGGTCGGTTCAGCATTGAGGGCGGCTGGGCGAATGCCTCTCCTGGTGTGATCAGCGGTGACAAGCTGGCGCTTGGTGCCCCGCTTCTCGACAACATCCGCAGCATCTCTGGCTGTTCTCTGGGCCTGTTTGACAAGGGCAAGATGGCCGAGATGGGCTGCACGATCGAACGATACGAGATGAAGGCGGTCAATGACCGCGTCACCATCGAGCGCATCTGCACCTCCGCCGCCAAGATGGACATGGTCGGCGCCTTCGCCCCGATGGGCGACGCGGCGATGCAATACTTCCCGATGGATGGCGAGGCCGGAAAGATGGCCGCCGAGATCCTGAAGAAATCCATCGAAAACGGCGGTCAGAGCTTTGACATGAATTCCATTCCCGGCATGCCCCAACTGCCGTGACCCCGATTTCCCTGCACCCCCACGCGAGGCTTGCCATGAAAAACCTGCTCAACTCGATTGCCGTTCTGGCCCTGATGGCCGGTCCCGCCCTGGCCCAGGATCAGGCCGACCTTGACGCCTTTGGAATCACAGATGACGGCGCCACGCTGGATCAGTTGGCCCCCGACGACGGCAGCACCCCACCCGCATTGCCCGCACCAGCGCAGGAAGCGCCCGCCGCCGAGCCTCCGGCGGCCGAGCCCTCTGTCGCCGAACCCTCTGCTGTAACTGAAGTGCCCCTGTTCGAGGCTCCGGCCGACTGGGTAGTAGCCCGCTTTCGGGACTACGCTTTTCGCCACCCCGATGGCTGGTCGGTGATGCAAGAGGAACCCGACGGGCTCTATCTTTTCAATGGCGACAGGGCGACTGAACAGGGCGGCGTCTTTGCCATCGCGCTGGACCGCCAGGAAAACCTCATGCCTCCCGGGGCCGAGATCACCTCGGAAATCGCCGTGACCTTGGCTGGCCAGCCATTTCGCAGGCTGGAGCTGATCGCCCAGTTCGACGCGACCCACAAGGCCGAGATGATCCTGCTGGTCTCTGACCAGCCGATGGACGGTCAGGACCACCTGCTGATCGTTGGAATGTCGATGGGAAAACCGCTGGACGACTACCGTGAGGCGATAGGCCAGATAATCGGCACCATCCGCTACGAACCGGCGCCGCCAGAGCAGGAAACCGCACTTGACGGGCTGGTCGTTTATGCCGTGCCGGAGGGCTGGCAGACCCTAACCAACGCGGACGGGATGACGATCTACCCGGCCGAGTATTCCGGCTCCATCGCGGTGTTGAAAGGGGCGGTGGTTGATGGACCTGGCGGGTTTCTTGAGGATGTTCCGTCAGGGGCGGGCGGCACCGCCACGCTGGCCTTGGGTAACCCTGCGACCGTTTACAGCTGGCCCGGTACCGAGCCGGAATACATTCAGGGTAATACCCAGGTGCCCGGCGAGGTGACGCTTTTCCTGTTGGATGAGTGCGCCCCTGACGGTGATCGGCTTGCGGTTGTTGTCGCCGGTGTTCCCGAGGCGACAAAGGCCGAAGCCTTCAAGGCCGCTCTGGCGGGGATTTCCCTGTCCGAAGGCACCGGCCTTGTCGCTTGCGCCCCGCGAGAGGCCGTGCCCTCTGCGACGGCAGATCCTGCTTCGCCTTCTGGCGCGCCAGAGGCATCGGCGGCGCCGGCGCCCGATGCTGCAACGTCCACCGCCCCTGCCCTGCCGCTGCAGGTGGTTGTCGGCGGTGTGACCTACTTGTTGCCCGAAGGCTGGCAGGCCAACTACGACTCCCCAGACGATCAGATGTGGGCCAGCCCCGATGGCCGTTTCACTGTGCTGTCGTTCTGGTGGTTTCCGGACGAGCCGCTACTGGGTTACGAGGGCATCGAGTCGGTGGACAATGTCATCATCGACCACGAGCCGGTGACGCGGATCACCAGCGTGACCGGCCCCTTGCGCACGATCCAGAACGTCACCGAACGGGCGCGCAGCGACAAGAAACGCT
>JBATAV010000015.1:0-5178 GCA_049662025.1 Paracoccaceae bacterium
GCAGATCGTGGCGCCAAGGTCCATCACCGCCTGCGCATGGTCGCCGGGCCGGCTTTGCGGCGTCAGGCTGGCGGCCAGCGCGGTCAGCTCCGCCTTGGCCTGCGGCAGCGGCGTTTCCACCGCGAACAGCCGCGCCATCACCCGTTCGACATTGCCATCCACCACCGTCGCAGGCGCGTCCCAGGCAATCGCCGCAATGGCCGATGCGGTATAGGGGCCAATCCCCGGCAGGCCCAACAGCCCCTCCCGCGTCTTGGGAAACCCGCCCAACGCTGCCACCGCGCGGGCGCATTTCAACAGGTTTCGGGCACGGGCATAGTACCCAAGCCCGGCCCATTCGGCCATCACATCGGCATCATCAGCCGCCGCCAGCGCCGGCACATCCGGCCAGCGCTGGGTAAACCGGCGGAAATAATCGCGCACTGCCGCCACCGTGGTCTGTTGCAGCATCACCTCGCTTAGCCACACGGCATAGGGATCGGGCCGCACCCCGGCCGCCCGGTCCGCCGGACCCACCCGCCAGGGCATCACGCGGGCATGCGCGTCATACCAGTCCAGCAGGGTTGATGAGGCCAGAGGCACCGCGTCACGCAATCTTTATGCTCCGTCAGGGCAGGGGGCACTGGCAGCAAGGGCCAGTTGCGGTAAGATAGCCCCGAAATCGGCAAGCGCCAGCAGATCAGGACCAGATGCGACGCACCACTTCCCTGCCACCCAACCAGCGCCGGATGCGTGGGTTCGAGCCCGCCTTCGGCCTGATGACGCGCGAGGTGCGCAAGGCCGGGGAATCGCGCGGCTTTGCCGTGGCCCGGCTGCTGACCCATTGGGAAGAAGTCGCCGGGGCCGATCTTTCCCGCGTCACCCTGCCGGTAAAGGTGGGCTATGGCCGCGAGGGCATGGGCGGCACGTTGACCCTGCTGGTGCAGGGCGCCGCCGGCCCCATGGTCGAGATGCAGAAGGAAAAGCTGCGCGAACGGGTGAACGCCATCTACGGCTACAACGCGATTTCCCGCATCCTGCTGACCCAGACCGCGCCCATCGGCTTTGCCGAAGGCCAGGCGCAATTCGGCCCCGCCCCGAAGGCGGTCAAGGCCGCGCCAGACCCCGCCGTGGTCGCCAAGGCGCATGATACCGCCGAAGGCGTGGCCGATGAAGGGCTCAGGGCGGCCCTTGAACGGCTGGGGCAAAACATCTTAACTCGCCGCAAGGCTGAAGAGGGCAAGACATGACACTGATGAACCGCCGGGCGATGATCGCCCTTGCCGCCGCGATGGCCGCATCGCCCGTGGTGGGGCAAGAAACGACGACCACCACCGACACCACCACCGCAGACACCACAACCGTTACCGACACCGCCGCCGCTGTCCCCGAGGTCAAGGATTTCTCGATCGGCAGCCCCGACGCGCCGGTCAAGATCGTCGAATACGCCAGCTTCACCTGCCCGCATTGCGCGCATTTCGCCGAAGAGGTGTTCAAGCCGCTGAAGCGCGACTACATCGACACCGGCAAGGTTCACTACACCCTGCGCGAGGTCTACTTCGACCGCTACGGCCTCTGGGCCGCCATGATGGCCCGCTGCGGTGGCGAGCTGAAGTATTTCCCGGTGGCCGACATCCTGTTCTCGACCCAAAGCGAATGGGCGGCGACCGACGATCCCACCGTCGCCATCGGCAACATCCGCAAGATCGGCCTTACCGCCGGGATGACCGACGCCCAGCTGGACCAATGCCTGAACGACGCGCCGATGGCCGATGCGCTGGTCAAGCAGTTCGAGGCCAACATGAAGGCCGATCAGGTCGAAGGCACGCCGACCCTGTTCATCAACGGCGAAAAGCACCCCAACATGTCCTATGACGACCTGAAGGCGCTGATCGACACCGCCTTGGCGGGCTGATCCATGGCCGCGCCGCTGGAAGGCATCCGCGTCATCGAACTGGCGCGGATTCTCGCCGGGCCCTGGGCCGGGCAGACCCTGGCCGATCTGGGCGCCGAGGTGATCAAGGTCGAGGCGCCCGAAGGTGACGACACCCGCCGCTGGGGCCCGCCCTTCATCGACAACGATGGCGACCGCTCCGCCGCCTATTTCCACAGCTGCAATCGCGGCAAAAAGGGCATCACCTGCGATTTCCGCACGCCCGAAGGCCAGGAAACCGTCCGCCGTCTGGTCGCCGGTGCCGATGTGGTGATCGAGAATTTCAAGGTCGGCGGGCTGGCGAAATACGGGCTGGACTATGCGTCCCTGCACAAGGTGAACCCAAGGCTGATCTACTGCTCGATCACCGGCTTCGGCCAGGACGGCCCCTATGCCCACCGTGCCGGCTATGACTTCATCATCCAGGGCATGGCCGGTTTGATGAGCGTGACCGGAGAGCCGGAGGGCCAGCCGCAAAAGGTCGGCGTGGCGGTGACCGATGTCTTTACCGGCGTCTATGCCTCCACCGCCATTCTGGCCGCCCTTATCCAGCGCGGCCGCACCGGGCAAGGCCAGCACATCGACATGGCGCTGATGGATGTGGCGACCTCGATCATGGCCAATCAGGCGCTGAACTATCTGGCCACCGGCACCGCACCGCAAAAGATGGGCAACGCGCATCCGAACCTCGCGCCCTACGCGGTCTTCGACTGCGCCGATGGCTGGATCATCCTGGCCACCGGCAACGACAGCCAGTATCGCAAGCTCTGCGGCCTCCTTGGCCTGCAAGACATGGCCGAAGCCGCCGCCTTCGCCACCAACGCCGACCGCATCGCCCACCGCGCCGAGATGACCGCGCGGATCACCGCCGCGACCAGGGGCTGGAACATGGCCGATCTTCTGGCCGCCTGCGAAGGTGCAGGCGTGCCCGCCGGGCCGATCAACGATCTGGAAAAGGTCTTTGCCGATCCGCAAGTGGTGGCACGCGGCATGCAGATTTCGCCGCAAGGCATTCCCGGCGTGCGCAGCCCGATGAGTTTCTCGGACGCTGATTTGCAGCTGGACCGGCCCGCGCCCAAACTGGGCGAGCATCAGGATCAGGTGGTGGGCAAGGCGGGCTGAACCCCGCCCTACCGCAAGCCGTTCATCGCCCGCACCAGGGCCTCGCTGATCCCCGGCTCCGACAGCGCGTGCCCGGCCATGCCCACCATCTGCAACTGACACCCGGCCCAGCCCTGCGCCAGTGCCCATGCCGAGCGTGGCGGGCACACCATGTCATAGCGGCCCTGCACGATCACCGCCGGAATATGCGCGATCCGCGCGCGGTTCCGCAGGATCCAGCCGTCACTCTCCAGAAAGCCGCGGTTCAGGAAATAGTGGTTCTCCAGCCGGGCAAAGGCGCGGGCATAATCCGCCGGGCTTTCACCAAAGCCGCCCTCGTTCTGGATCGAGGCCATGGCGTTCTCCCATTGCGCCCAGACCCGGCCAAAGCGGGTTTCTTCCGTCAGATTGCCGGAAAACAGCCGCCGGTGATAGGCGGCGATCAGGTCGCCCCGCTCGGCGTCCGGCACCGGCGCCATGAACCGCTGCCACAGGTCGGGAAAGAACGCCCCCGCGCCGCCGCCGTAAAACCAGTCCAGCTCGGACTTGGTCATCAGGAACACCCCGCGCAGCACCAGCTGCGCCACCCGGTCCGGATGGGTGATGGCGTAGATCAGCGCCAGCGTCGCGCCCCAACTGCCGCCAAAGCCGATGAACCGCCCGATCCCCAGCGCCGCGCGGATACGCTCCACATCGGCCACCAGATGCCAGGTGGTATTGTCCTGAACCGAGGCATGTGGCCGCGATCGCCCGCAACCGCGCTGATCGAACAGCACCACCCGGTAATGCTCCGGGTCGAAATAGCGCCGCATCGCCGGAGAACAGCCCCCCCCCGGCCCGCCATGAAACACCACGACCGGCTGGCCAGTCGGGTTGCCGCATTGCTCGACATGGATCATGTGGCCATCGCCCACGTCGATCACCCGCTGATCGAAAGGCTCGATCGGCGGGTAAAGATACTCGACTGCGCGCTTTTGGCCTGATCTGTGGTCCATCGTCCCCCTATATAACCCCAGGGACGCCCGAGTCGAAAGCCATTGCGGCGCGCCGAAGCCTCAAGGAGACGCCATGCAGACCACCGTAGACCCCGCCGAAGTGGCGAAGTTTCAGGCGATGGCCGCCGAATGGTGGGATCCTGCGGGCAAGTTCAAACCGCTGCACCAGATGAACCCCTGCCGTCTGGCTTATATCACCGCCCAGATCGCCGCCGAATTCGACCGCGACCTGACAGGGCCCTTGCCCTTCAAGGGCCTGCGCCTGCTGGATATCGGCTGCGGCGGCGGGCTTCTCAGCGAACCGATGGCCCGGCTGGGCGCCAATGTCGTCGGCGCCGATGCCGCCGAAGGCAATATCCCCGTCGCCCGCCTGCACGCCGAACAATCCGGCCTGAGCATCGACTACCGCCACACCACCGCCGAGGCGCTTGCCGCAGCGGGCGAGGTCTTCGACGTGGTCCTGAACATGGAGGTGGTCGAACACGTCGCCGACCCGCTGGCCTACCTGACCGCCTGCCGCAGCCTTCTGCGCCCCGGCGGGCTGATGGTCTGCTCCACCCTCAACCGCAACCCCAAAAGCTTTGCCATGGCCATCGTCGGCGCCGAATGGGTGATGCGCTGGCTGCCCAAGGGCACCCATGACTGGCAGAAATTCATCACCCCCGAAGAACTCTACGACCTGATCCGCCGCGCCGGCCTTGATCCGGTCGACCGCAAGGGCATGGTCTTCAACCCGCTCGCCTGGACATGGAGCCTGTCGGACCGCGACCTTTCGGTGAACTACGTCACCGCCAGCATCCGCCGCTGAAGGGGGCGTGAAATCGGCGTGAAAGCCGGGCGTTGCGGCAGTTTCGCCGCGCCAGCCCGCGCGCCCTGTGGCAGCATGCCCGCATTGGCATCCGGCATTGACAGGGGCGCAGCATGGCATTGGCATGGCAACCGATCACCGACAGTCTGGCCCATGGCGGCTATACCGCCTGGGAAGCCGCGGTCGAATCGGCAACAGGCGCCCCCCGCCTTGTGCCCATCCTTGGCCGCCTGATCCCGCCCCCCGGTGGCACCATGGACCTCGCCGCCGCCATCGCCGCCACCCTGGCGCTGCCCGACCTCGACTTTGCCCGCCAAGAACGCGACCTTCTGGAGACCGAGCGCAGCCACGCCGGCCCCGGC
>JBATAV010000016.1:0-6009 GCA_049662025.1 Paracoccaceae bacterium
TGCGTCTTTGGCGGCGGCTTGCAACGCGGCAAGGGTCTCATCCGCCTCTTCGAACCGAAAGACGCTGCGCTGATGATCGCGGCTGGAGGACAGGCAATTGGTCATCTCGGGCGTCAGCACAAAGCCAGCGCCACCGGCCACCGCCTGGGCGATCAGCGCCAGCGTATCGCGCAGGTTGGCTGCCGGATCGTCGGAGACTGTCAGCTGGATCAGCGCCGCCCGCATCAGTCTGCCAGCAGCGGATCAAGCCGCCCCTGATGGTCCAGCGCATGCAATTCGTCACTGCCACCGACATGCTGCCCGGCGACGAAGATTTGCGGCACCGTGCGCCGCCCGCCCGCGCGCTGGGTCATTGCCATGCGCAAGGCATGGTCGCGGCTGACATCGGTTTCAGCATAGGTCACGCCCTTTTTTTCCAGCAGGCGCTTGGCCGCAATGCAATAAGGGCAGAAGGGTGTGGTGTAGATTTCGACGGTCTTCATCGGGCGCGATCCCTTGTCCGCAGTGGACTATAGGGATTTAGGCTTCCTTCGCAACGCGCGCCAGAGACAGCACCGAAACTTCTGCCGCGCCCGCCGCGAGGCAGGCCTCGGTCGCAGCCGCCAGAGTGGCGCCAGATGTCATCACATCATCGACCAGCAGAACCGGGCGGCCTTCGATCCGGGCGCGGCGGCGGGGATGCACCTGGAAGGCGCCGCCCACATTGCGGAAGCGGTCTTCACGATCGCGACCCTCCTGACTGCCGGTATTTCGGGCGCGGATCAGCGCATCGGGGCAATGCGCGATACCTGCCGCCTTGGCAAGAGAGGCCGCAAGCAGCGCCGACTGGTTGTAGCGGCGGCGAATCAGTCGCCACCAGTGCAGGGGTACCGGCACCGCGACCGTCTCGGGCTGCAACAAAGGCGCCGCCGCCTGCCGCAGCCATTGACCGGCGGGCCGCGCCAGCTCCATCCGGTCGCCGTGCTTCAGCGCCAGGATCATCCGGCGTGCATTGTCCCGGTACAGCATCGCCGCCCGGCCCTGCGACCAGGGCCGTGCCACGCGCAGGCAATCGTCGCAGATTGCAACGCCATCCTCGGGGTCGCCCGGCAGGGGGCAGCCGCATTTGTCGCAAACCAGACCGGTGATGAAGGGGGTATCGCGCCAGCACGCCCCGCAGAGGCCGAAATCGGTGGCCACCAGCGTATGGCAGGTGATGCATTGCGGCGGATAGATCGCGCCGATCACCCTTTGCAAGCCCATTTCCGCCCCCTATGGTCCGCCGCCATGACCAACGCCCCCTTATTGACCGACCGCAGCGCCCTAACGCGACACCGCGCCCGCGCGACACGTATGGCCGCGCCCGCGACCTTCCTGCACGACATCGCTGTCGATGAGGTGAAGGAAAGGCTGGAAACGGTTAACAGAACCTTTACGGCGCCCGCCGTGGTGACAGGATTTTCCGCGTTGTGGCAAGCAGCGTTTCCCGATGTTCTGGTCACGCCGGATGACGAGTCGCTTGGGCTTGTCCCCGGTGCGCATGATCTGGTCGTTCACGCGATGGCGCTGCACTGGGCCAACGACCCCGTGGGCCAGATCGTGCAATGCCGCCGCGCCTTGCGCCCCGATGGGCTGTTCATTGCGCTGATGTTCGGCGGCCAGACGCTGTTTGAGCTGCGCGGAGCGCTGGCCGAGGCCGAGGTCGAGGTCACAGGCGGCCTGTCGCCCCGCGTGCTCCCGATGGGCGAGATCCGCGACTTGGGCGGCCTATTGCAGCGCGGCGGGCTGGCCCTGCCGGTAGCCGACAGCTTTTCCCAGACCGTGCTTTACCGCGATGCATTGCACCTGATGGCCGACCTGCGCGCCATGGGCGAGAGCAACGCGCTTTCTGCGCGCCTGCATCACCCCACACGCCGCGCCGTGTTGCTGCGCGCCTCTGAGCTTTATGCCGCCGCGCATGGCACTGCCGACGGCCGCATCCCCGCCACCTTCGAGATCATCTGCCTGACCGGCTGGGCTGCGCATGACAGCCAGCAGAAACCGTTGCGCCCCGGATCGGCGCAGGCACGGTTGGCCGAAGCGTTGAACACCTCCGAGCAAACGCTGATCAAAGGGCCGCAGGACGGTTGACCGCCCAGACAAAGCAGTTATCTCCGGCAGGACATACTAAAGGACCGAACCGATGCCCAAGGATAGCCAAGCCGACCCGCCCGGAACCGGCCGTCTCGCCCATGCCCCCGCCAACCACCCGCCGCAGCGCCCGCGCAAGGTGGGCGTGCTGTTGGCGAACCTGGGCACCCCCGACGGCTATGACTATTGGCCGATGCGGCGCTATCTGAACGAATTCCTGTCCGACAAGCGAGTGATCGATTACCCCGACTGGAAATGGCAGCCGCTTTTGCAGACCATCATCCTGACCAAGCGGCCGTTTTCATCCGGCGCCAACTACAAGCTGATCTGGAACCACGAGCTGAACGAAAGCCCGCTGATGACGATCACCAAGGCGCAGACCGCGAAGATTGCCGCCGCGCTGGGGGGGCTGCATGGCGATCAGGTCATGGTCGATTTCTGCATGCGCTACGGCAACCCGTCGACCGAATCGAAGGTGCGGGAAATGGTGGAGGCGGGGTGCGAGCGGATCGTGTTCTTCCCGCTCTACCCACACTATGCCGGGGCCACCTCGGCCACCGCAAACGACCAGTTCTTCCGTGCCTTGATGAAGGAAAAGCGCCAGCCCGCCGTTCGGATCGTGCCCGAGTATTTCGAGCAGCCGCTGTATATCGAAGCGCTAGCCGGGTCTGTCGAGCGTGCCTATGCGGCGCTGGGGCGCAAGCCGGACGTGCTGGTGGCCAGCTATCACGGCATGCCGATCCGCTATCTGACGGAAGGCGACCCCTATCATTGCCAGTGCCAGAAAACCTCGCGATTGCTGCGCGAACGGTTGGGCTGGGGACCAGAGGCCATCAACACCACCTTTCAATCGGTTTTCGGACCGGAGGAATGGCTGAAACCCTATACGGTGAAGCACGTCGCGGAATTGGCCAAGCAGGGCAAGAAGCACATTGCGGTCATCGCCCCCGCTTTTTCGGCCGATTGCATTGAGACCCTTGAAGAGATCAACGGCGAGATCCGCGAGTCTTTTGAACATGCGGGCGGAGAGGTGTTCACCTACATTCCCTGCCTGAATGACGACGACGCGCATGTGCAGGCGCTAGTCGCGGTGATTGACGAGAACCTGGGCGGATGGGTCCCGGCCTGACGCCCGAGAAATGAAAAAGACGGCAGCCGAAGCTGCCGCCTTTTCCTGATGCTTTTTCGAACTTAGTTCGAAGCAACCGCTGCAATGACGAGCAGGAGCAGCAGCGGAACGATGATGCCGCCAGCCGACGACGAAGTCGCAGCTTCAACGACAGGCGGCTCCATTACCGGCGGAGCCATGCCACCAGCGAAAGCGGTGGAAGCGGTGACGGTCAGCGCAGCAGCGAGCGCGAGTTTCTTCATGTTAACCTCCAGTTATTGCGTACCATCAATTGTTGCAGAGGCGACGGTACGCACCCAAGACTGTTCCTCGTATCGCCGTCTTAACCAGCACGCTTGGGGAATTGCAATCGGCCACATGTAACTGCCCACCGCTTGCGCTGCGTGTCGTCAAATTAGCAACACCTGCGTGCCAACTTGCGACATCGTAAAAAGTTCTTCGATGTGCTCGTTGTAAAGGCCAATGCAGCCGTTCGACGACCGCCGTCCGATCTTGCGCGTGTCGTGGGTGCCGTGGATGCGATAGTACGTCCAGCTCAGATACAGCGCGCGGGTGCCCAGGGGGTTGTCCGATGCGCCGCCTTCGACCACATCCGGCCAGTCGGGATTGCGCTCTTTCATCGACGGTGTCGGCCGCCAGACCGGGTTCACCACCTTTTGCACCACTTCGGTCTGACCGCGGCGGGTCAGTTCGTCCGAGATCGGCACCGAGGTCGGGTAAAGCCGGTAAACCGATTGATCTTCCGACCAGAAATGCAGCGCACGCGAGGTCGTATCGACCAGAATTGCACCCTTCCGCGTGTCGGTGAAATAGCTGCGCCAATCCAGCATCCGGAAGCTGGAGATGTTGTTGCGGATGGTACTGGAGGCGGGGGGCACCATCTCGGTCGTGCCGTCCTGCGCCAGGACCGGAAGGGTCGAGACACCAAGTGCGGCGGCGGCCACACCCAGAAGGGCACGGCGGTTCAGCCTTTCGGCAGTCATTTGTGAGCTCCTGCAAAGATGATTTTTGCAGGGACAATACAGTTCCCGGAGGGAAGTCGCAATTCAAACCCCCGTCAGCAGGCAAACTCACGCAGACTTGGGTTTGATCCTTTGCGCCGGTTTCGTTAAAGGTTCTGCCAAACGCGCTCCGAACGGCGCAGTCAAATGCGGTGAAATGAATGAACAGACGCGCCTTCGTGCTTTCCGGAACGGCTCTTTTCACTGCGGCCTGCACCAGCAGCGGCGGTGGGGTGCAGCTTGGTGCGGATGGCAAGCCGCTTCCGCAAGTCTATCGGATAGACGCCGCGTTAGCCGGGAAGATTCCCTTTCGGTTCCTTGATTCGGTCAACACGCTGCGCGGCGCCAAATCGCTGCAGCAGTTGACCTACAACGCCCAGCTGAATGCCGCCGCCGAGACACATTCGCGCGACATGTCGGTGCAGAACCGGCCTTGGCACTTTGGCTCTGACGGATCCTCGCCGCTGGTGCGGGTGCAGCGCGTGGGCTACACCGGGCGGCTGGTCGGAGAAAACATCTCGGAAACCTATCAGACCGAGCTGGAGACGCTTTCCGCCTGGATGGCCCAGGCCGACACCCGCGCGATCATCATGGATCCGCAAGCCCGCGAACTGGGCTTTGCCTGGTTCCAGGAGGAAAGCGGCAAGATCTGGTGGACGATGGTCACCGGGGCCTGAAGCCCTGCGTCTTCAACGGGTTGAGTGAAGACGGGGGCCGCGCGGCCCCCTTTTTCATTACGGCAGGATGTGGATCGGCGTACCCGGCTTGATCATCGAATAGATGATCTCGATCTGCTTGTCGGTCACCGCGATGCAGCCCGCTGTCCAGTCCTTTTGATAAACCTTCTGCCTCGGCCCGCCGTGAATGAAGATATCACCCCCCGGAGGCTTGCCCTTGCTGCTGGCATAGGCACGATCCTGATCGTTCGGATAGTTGACGCGCAGCGACAGGTGGTAGGTTGATTCCGGGTTCTTGTGGCTGATGGTATAGGTGCCTTCCGGCGTCTTGCCGTCGCCCTCGAACTGCTTTTGGCCCACCGGCGCAAAGCCCAGCGCGACGTCGTAGGCCTTCAGCACCTTGTCGTTGTGCAGAAGGTACATCTTGTGTTCCGCCTTGTGGACCTGCACCGAGGTCACCTCTGGACCATTGTAGGTGCGGAATTTGGAACTGCAGGCCGAAAGACCCACCACCATCACCAACATCAGAATGAATTTTGCTGCCCGCATGTCTGCTCACGCCCACTTTTTGCAAGTTGGCATAGCGAAAATCCGCTGATAGTGCCAGAGAGAGTTTCCCAGCCTATCACGGAATTGTCATCGGTTTCGGCTGAACCGGGCGGCCATCTCGACGTGATGTGACCAGCGGAACTGATCCACCACTTGTACCCAATCCAGATTGTAGCCGCCAGCCGTCAGGATGCGTGCATCGCGGGCAAAGCTGGCGGGGTTGCACGACACCATGGCGATCACCTGCACGGTGCTTGCCGCCAGCCGCCCGGCCTGCGCCTCGGCCCCGGCGCGGGGCGGGTCGATCACCACACCCGTCAGGCCGCGCAACTCGTCCGGTTCCAGCGGGCGACGAAAGAGGTCGCGCCGTTCCACCGTGACCCGCCTGAGACCGATTGCTCCGCGCGCCGCCTTGTCCAGCGCCGACGCCATCCCTGCGTCGCCTTCAACGGCCAGAACTTGCGCGCCCTCGGCAAGGGGCAGCGCAAAGGTGCCAATTCCGGCGAACAGGTCGGCCAGCCTTTTCTGCGGGCCCAGAGCCGCC
>JBATAV010000017.1:0-3215 GCA_049662025.1 Paracoccaceae bacterium
CACATCCGTTTCGGCCGCATGCAGCGCCGCGCCGAAGAGGGCCGGTCGCGGCTGATGGTGGAAGAGCTGGAACGGCTGAGCGCCGACAAGGGCCTAGGCTGGACTCTGGCGGCGGACTTCAAGGAGAAGTTCCTGCAAGGCTCGGACGAGTTGGCGTTGGTGCGGTCGGGTCTGGATGACACGATGCGCACGGCCTATCAGTCGATGCGCGACGTCTGGCACGGCCGCGATGACGTGACCGACCTGCGGACGGCGGCCTATATCGTGGCGATCGACCGGGTGGCCAAGACCTATCGGTCAAAGGGGCTGTAATTTCTGCGCGCGCGGCACGCCTTCTCGTCGCCGATGGCGGCAGGCGACATCATTTGTCGCGCGCGGCGCAGGAATCCATCGCGCGGTCTTGAATAACGGTGCCGGTCCCGGTTTGATGGCCGGGACGGCAGAGGGGCAACCATGCGCTATTCCGGCTTGAAGGTCATCACCGAGGGGCTCTTTGGCAACAAGGGCTGGAAACCGGCCTGGCGTGATGCCGCACCCAAGGCCGAATATGATGCGATCATCATCGGTGGTGGCGGGCACGGGCTGGCGACCGCGTACTACCTGGCGAAAAACCATGGGCTGACCAATATCGCGGTGCTGGAGAAGGGCTATCTTGGCAGCGGCAATATCGGCCGCAACACCACCATCGTGCGCGCCAACTATTTCCTGCCGGGGAATTCGGAATTCTATTCGCATTCGCTGAAGCTGTGGGAGGGTCTGGAGGCTGACCTCAACTACAACGTGATGCACAGCCAGCGCGGCTTGATCAACCTGTTCCACAGCGACGGCCAGCGCGATGCCTTTGCCCGGCGCGGCAATGCGATGATCAACCAGGGCGATGACGCGATCCTTTTGGACCGCGAGGGCGTGCGCGAGCATCTGCCTTACCTGGACTTCGAGCAGACCCGTTTTCCGATTTATGGCGGCCTGTTGCATCCGCGCGGCGGCACTGCGCGGCATGATGCGGTGGCCTGGGGCTATGCCCGCGGCGCCGACCGGCGTGGGGTCGATCTGATCCAGAATTGCGAAGTCACCGGGATTGATATCAAGGGCGGCAAGGTTGTGGGCGTGCAGACCACGCGCGGCGCGATCCGGGCCGCGAAAGTCGGCATTGTGGTGGCCGGGCGGTCGTCTCAGGTTGCGGCCATGGCCGGAATGCGCTTGCCCATTGAATCCCACATCCTGCAGGCCTTCGTGACCGAGGGGCTGAAGCCGGTGATCAACCACGTCGTTTCGTTCGGCATGGGGCATTTCTATATCAGCCAGTCCGACAAGGGGGGCCTCGTGTTCGGCGGCGATCTGGATTTCTACGCCTCCTATGCGGCGCGGGGGAACCTGCCGATGGTGGAACATGTGATGGAGGCTGGCATGACGCTGATGCCGATGATCGGGCGGGCCAAGGTGCTGCGGTCATGGGGCGGCATCATGGACATGTCGCCCGACGGCAGCCCGGTCATCGACAAGACCCATGTCGAGGGCCTCTATCTCGACTGCGGCTGGAACTACGGCGGCTTCAAGGCGGTGCCGGCATCGGGCTGGTGCATGGCGCATCTGATGGCCACCGACACCCCGCACGAGGTTGCCCGCCGCTTCCGTCTGGACCGCTTTGCCACCGGCCATCTGCTGGACGAAGAAGGCACCGGCAGCCAGCACAACCTGCATTGAGGGAACCAAGATGCGTCTGAAATGCCCCCTTTGCGGCGATCGTGATCGGCGAGAGTTCTATTACTCAGGCTCGGACGATTATCTGAACCGGCCTGCGGCGGATGCGCCCCTGTCGGCATGGGACGATCATCTGCACAACCGCACCAACCCCGCCGGGCTGACGCGCGATCTTTGGTATCATGAACAGGGCTGCTCTCAGTGGCTGGCCGTAACCCGTAACACCATCACGCATGAGATCATGGCGGTGGAACTGGTGGCGAAGGAGCGGGCAAAATGAGGATCGACGGCAAGGGCATCATCGACCGCACCAAACCGCTGCATTTCCGCTTTGACGGGCGGGAATACCCGGCCTTTCGCGGCGATACCGTGGCCTCGGCGCTGTTGGCCAACGGGGTCAGGCTGGTCGGGCGCAGCTTCAAGTACCACCGCCCGCGTGGCATTCTGACCGCGGGCTCCGAGGAACCGAACGCGCTGGTCGAGGTGTTCGGCAAGACCAACCAGACGCCGAATGTGCGCGCCACCGTGCAGGAGGTGTTCACCGGACTGGTCACGCGCAGCCAGAACCGGATGGGGTCGTTGCGGTTTGACCTGCTGGCGGTGAACGATCTGGTCTCGCCGTTTCTGTCGGCGGGGTTCTACTACAAGACCTTCATGTGGCCGCGGGCGTTCTGGGAAAAGCTGTATGAGCCGATGATCCGGCGGGCGGCGGGCCTGGGCAGTCTGTCGGGCAGGCATGACGAAGGGGTCTATGAAAAGGCCTTTGCCTTTTGCGATCTCTTGGTGATCGGCGCCGGGCCTGCCGGTCTGATGGCGGCCTTGACTGCGGCGCGGGCCGGGGCGGAGGTGATCCTGGCCGATGAGACCCCGCTGCTGGGCGGGCGGCTATTGTCGGAAGGCGGCACCATCGGGGCCGAGCCTGCGGCGATCTGGGCGGCGGGGGTGGAGGCCGAGTTGCGGTCCTTGCCAAACGTGCGGATCATGACCCGCACAACGGTGACCGGCGCCTATGATGGTGGCACCTATGGCGCGCTGGAGCGGGTGGGTCTGCACAAATCGGCGCGCCCGAACCTGCCGCGCGAATGCTTCTGGCGCATCGTGGCGGGGCGGACGATCCTGGCCTCGGGCGCGATGGAGCGGCCCATTGCCTTCCCGATGAACGACCGGCCCGGGGTGATGCTGGCCTCGGCGGTGCGGACCTACCTCAACCGCTACGGCGTGGCGACGGGCAAACGGGTGACGCTGTTTGCCAACAACGACCACGCCCGCGCCACTGCGCGCGATCTGATCGCGGCGGGAGTGCAGGTGGCGGCGATCATCGACCCGCGGCCCGATGCCTCCAGCCTTGAGGATTGCCCGGTGCATCTGGGGGCCGAGGTGGTGGACACGCGGGGGCGGCATGGCCTGCGTGAGATCACTGTTCGCAAGGGCCGGGACGAGTTCCGCATCGAGACGGATTGTCTTGCGATGTCAGGCGGTTGGAACCCGACGTTACACCTGACCTGCCACATGAA
>JBATAV010000018.1:0-9505 GCA_049662025.1 Paracoccaceae bacterium
CCGCCACCGCCCTGCACGGCCAACGGCGACAGGCGGCCCGCCGGCTGGATCAGGCGATGGCCCGCGAACTGGCCCCCCTGAAAATGGAACGCGCCGTCTTCTTCACCGAAATCGCCACCGGAGAGCCTGGCCCCGACGGTATGGATGCCGTCACCTTCACCGTCGCCACCAACCCCGGCGCGCCCGCCGGGGCGCTGAACCGCATCGCCTCGGGCGGTGAACTCAGCCGGTTCCTGTTGGCGCTGAAGGTCTGCCTGACGGCCAGCCAAACCGGCCTGACCCTGATCTTCGATGAGATCGACCGCGGGGTCGGCGGCGCCACCGCCGATGCCGTCGGGCGGCGGCTGAAGGCACTGGCCGACGGCGCACAGGTGCTCGTCGTTACCCATTCCCCCCAGGTCGCGGCCTTTGGTGCGCGGCACTGGCGGGTGGAAAAGCGGGTCGCCAAGGGCGCTACGCTGTCCACCGTCACACCGCTCGATGCAGGCGAACGGGTCGAGGAAATCGCCCGGATGCTGGCCGGCGATACGGTGACCGAAGCGGCCCGCGCCGCCGCAAGGGCGCTCTTGGGTTGACGTGGCAGGCGGGAACGGCGTCGCGCCGGCGGTACTGATATGCAGATTACGCATGGCAGCTTTGGTCATTGCATGACTACCGGTGCTGCGCTGCAGCACCTATCTTTCCGGACGAGGGAGGCAAAGA
This sequence comes from Paracoccaceae bacterium, assembly GCA_049662025.1. Classification (GTDB taxonomy): domain Bacteria; phylum Pseudomonadota; class Alphaproteobacteria; order Rhodobacterales; family Rhodobacteraceae; genus Pseudogemmobacter. The sequence continues at coordinate 703 of JBATAV010000018.1, forward strand.
AGAGGTTTGCCATGTTTGAAATGCTTTTATCCGCCCTGCGCGGCCTTCGTCCCGTCCCTGCCGCCGAACGCGAGCGCGCCTATCTGAACGCTTCTGTCTCGCTTTACGACCTCGAGCGCCGCCAGCGCGAGATCGATCTTGCCAGGTTCGGCAAGGGCGCCTTGCCGTACTGAGCGGCATCACCCCGGCGGCACCACCTTGCCGGGGTTCATCCGCCCCTCGGGGTCCAGCGTCCGCTTGACCGCCCCCATCACTTGCCAGCCCGCCCCGTGTTCCGCTGCCATCAGCGCCAGCTTGCCAAAGCCGACGCCATGTTCGCCGGTGATCGTGCCGCCCAACCGCAACGCCCGTTCCGCCATCCGCACCGCCAGCGCCTTGGCCACCGCCACTTCGGCCGCATCGCCCTCGCGGATCAGCAGGATGGCGTGGAAGTTGCCATCGCCGACATGGCCCAATATCGGCCCCGGCACCACCGAGGCCGCAATGTCCGCCCGCGTCTCTTCCACCGCTTCGGCCAGCGCCGAAATCGGCACGCAAACATCGGTCACGATCGCCTTGCAGCCGGGGCGTGACGCCAGAATCGCGCGATACGCCTCGTGCCGCATCTTCCACAGCCGGTTGCGGTCTTCCTGCGCGCGCGCCCACTGAAACCCGTCCGAGCCGAACTCGGCCGCAATCTCGCCAAAGCGTTCGGCCTGTTCGGCCACCCCCGCCGGGCTGCCATGAAATTCCACCAGCAATTGCGGCCGCAAGGGCATCTCGGTGCCGGAAAACGCATTGCAGGCAGCCACCGTCGCCGCGTCCAGAAACTCGATCCGGGCCATCGGAATGCCGGTCTGGATGGTGGCAATCACGCAATCCACCGCGTCGGCCATGCTGGCAAAGCCGCAGGTCGCCGAAGACACCGCCTCGGGCTGGCCATGCAGGCGCAGCGTCAGTTCGGTGATCAGGCCAAGCGTGCCCTCAGACCCCACCATCAGTGCGGTCAGATCATAGCCGGCGGCGGATTTGGGCGCCGAAGACCCGGTGCGGATCACCGTGCCATCGGCGAGAACCACCTCCAGCCCCAGCACATTGTCGCGCATCGTGCCGTAGCGCACCGTTGCCGTGCCACTGGCCCGCGTGGCCGCCATCCCCCCCAGACTGGCATTGGCACCGGGATCGACCGGAAAGAACAGGCCGAGGCCGCGCAATTCCTCGTTCAGCGCTTCGCGCGGCAGGCCGGGTTGCACCACGGCCAGCATATCCTCGGGGTAAACAGCCAACACCTTGTTCATGCGGGCGAAATCCACCGTCACCCCGCCCAGCGGCGCCAGCGCGTGGCCTTCCAGAGAAGTGCCCGCCCCCCACCCGATCAGCGCAAATCCATGCCGCGCCGACAAGACCGCCAGCCGCGCCACCTCGGCGGTGGACTGCGGAAACACCACCGCCCAGGGCGGCGGCGCGGTGACATGGCTCTCACTTTGCCCATGGCTGGCCAGCACCGGCCGGGCGGTCGAGAATCGCTCGCCGAAAAACGCGCGCAGGTCGGAGGTGGCGGCATCATCCAGCATGGGCCGCAGCCTAGGGCCAAGCGCGGGGAACGAAAAGCCCCGGCGCCCCACTTCCTTTGCCCAAAGCCCTTCATCTTGGTCCCAATACTCATTGCACCGCCTGCGCCAGACATCCCGCGGCAAGGCCAGCGAAGGGCTGGCAGGCCGCCCCGCTTTGCGCTATGGGGCGGGCATCCCACAGCATGGAGCGCCGCCATGAAAGCCGCCGTCATCACCTTTCCCGGGTCGAACTGCGACCGCGATCTCGCGGTGGCCTTCGAACGCGCCGGCTTTCAGGTGGCGCGGGTCTGGCACAAGGACAGCACCTTGCCCGCGGGCACCGATGTGGTCGGCGTGCCGGGCGGCTTTTCCTACGGCGATTACCTGCGCTGCGGCGCCATCGCCGCGCAATCGCCGATCAGTGCTGCCATCAAGGCCCATGCCGACAAGGGCGGCCATGTGCTGGGCATCTGCAACGGCTTTCAGGTGCTGACCGAGATGGGCCTGCTGCCCGGCGTGCTGATGCGCAACGCCGGGCTGAAATTCATCTGCCGGACCGTCACGCTGCGGGTTGCGACCACGGCATCGGCCTTCACTTCGGGCTATGCCGGGGGTCAGGAAATCCGCGTCCCGATCGCCCACCACGACGGCAATTACACCATCGACCCCGATGGCCTGCGCCGCCTTCAGGCCGAGGACCGCGTGGCCTTCACCTATGCGCGAAACCCCAACGGCGCGATGGGCGACATTGCCGGCGTCCTGTCGGAAAACCGCCGCGTGCTGGGGATGATGCCGCATCCCGAACGCGCCGCCGATCCGCTGCACGGCTCGACCGACGGGGCGGCCATGTTCCGCGCCCTTATGGGCGGGATGGCGCTGGCCTGAGGCCCATCGCCTTGAGACAGCCCGGACGCGGCCCTAATCTTGGCGCCATGAGCGCAAACCCCGATCCATCGCCTGGCGAGCCGCCGCAGGGACTTCCCTGGCGGGTGAAGGTTGCCGTGGCGCTGCTGATCGTGCTGGCGGTGGGGGTGGTCATCGTCACCAACCGCTGGCTGTCGGACCGCTTTGTCGAGGCCACCCGCAACCGCGCCGAGGTGCGGTTGGCGCTTTACACCGGCAACCTGGTGTCGGAACTGCAGCGCACCTCGGTGGTGCCGCTGCTGTTGTCGCGCGACCCCGATCTTCTGACGGCGCTGCGCGAGGGCAACTACTCGGCCACCTCGGCCAAGCTGATTGCGCTGCAATCCGAAATCGCCGTCGCCTCGATCCAGCTTCTGGATGCCGACGGTCGCGTGGTCGGCGCCACCAACCGCAACCTTCTGGGCACCACGCACCGCAGCGAGGCGGCTTTTGTCGATGCGCAGCGCGCCAATGACACCATCTTCACCGCCACCAAGCGCGAGGCGGGGGGCTTTGACTTCAGCTATTCCCGTGCCCTGCGCGCCGACGGCAAGGTGCAGGGCGTGATCATGGTCAGCGTCGATCTGATGAAATACGAACGCGCCTGGGCAGGCTTGCAGGACGCGGTTCTGGTAACCGACACCGAAGGCACCGTGATTCTGGCGACCGAGCCGATCTGGCGTGGCCAGCCGATGGTCGCCGCCCTTGAGGCGCGCGACCCGCCCTCGGCCATCCAGCGCGCGTTTCAGGCCACCACCGACTGGGCGCAAAACCCGCCCGACGCCTACGTCCGCGGCGAGGCGGTAATGCGCACCGAGGCCCGCGTGCCGTTCCGCGGCTGGCGCATCTTCACCTTCACCGCCTACGATTCGGTGCGCGAAAAGGTCAACGGCATCCTGGCGCTGGAGATCATGGGCTTTGCCATCCTGATGGCGATCACCTTCTACGTCCTGTCGCGCCGGGCCTGGTCGCGCTCGGTCTCGCTGTTGCGCGAGTCCACCGAGCTGCGCCTGTTGAACGCCCGCCTGCAACGCGAAATCGCCGAACGCGAGAAGGCGCAGGAAGACCTCGCCGTCGCCGAACAGACGCTGGTGCAATCGTCCAAACTGGCCGCCCTGGGCGAGATGTCCGCCGCCGTCAGCCATGAGTTGAACCAGCCTTTGGCCGCGATGAAAACCTACCTCGCCGGCGCGCGGCTCCTGTTGCAGCGCAAAAGGCCGGACGAGGCGCTGAGCAGTTTCCAACGCATCGACGACCTGATCGAACGCATGGGCGCAATCACCAGACAGTTGAAGTCCTACGCGAGGAAAGGCGGAGAAGCCTTTGAACCGGTTGACCTTCGCGCCTGCATCTCATCGGCCCTGTCGATGATGGAGCCGCAGCTGAAGGCCCGCGTCGTCAAGATCTCGCGCACCCTGCCGCGGCAGGCCGTGCTGGTCATGGCCGACCGCCTGCGGCTGGAGCAGGTGATCATCAACCTTCTGCGCAACGCGCTTGACGCGACCAAGGACACGCCCTCGCCGCAGATCGACATCCTGCTGGCGGCGGGCGAAACCGCAACCCTTTCAGTGCGTGACAATGGCCACGGGATCGACGATCTCGAAAACCTTTTCGCGCCCTTCTACACCACCAAGAAACCCGGCGAAGGCGTCGGCCTGGGGCTGGCGATCTCCTCGGGGATCGTCGCCGATCTGGGGGGTCGCCTGACCGCCCACAACGCCGACGGAGTGGGGGCGGTCTTCGAGATGCAGCTGCCGATCCTCGGCAACAAACAAGAAGCAGCGGAATGAGGCGCAGATGGCACGGGCAATGAAAGTGGCGATCGTGGATGATGAGGCCGACATGCGCGCCTCGATCAGCCAATGGCTGGCACTCAGCGGATTCGATACCGAAACCTACGCCAGCGCCGAAGACGCGCTGAAGGTGATCGGGCCGGAATTTCAGGGCGTTGTCGTCAGCGACATCAAGATGCCCGGCATGGATGGCATGGCCTTCCTCAAACGCCTGATGAGCCAGGACAGCGGCCTGCCGGTCATCATGATCACCGGCCACGGCGATGTGCCGATGGCGGTCGAGGCGATGCGGGTCGGCGCCTTCGACTTTCTGGAAAAGCCCTTCAACCCCGACCGGATGACCGAACTGGCCAAGAAGGCGACGCAGGCCCGGCGGATGACGCTGGACAACCGCGCGCTGCGCCGCGAACTCTCGGACGGCACCACGATCATGAAAAAACTCGTCGGCTCCAGCCCGGCGATGGACCGCCTGCGCGAAGACATCCTCGATCTGGGGCAGGCCGACAGCCACGTCCTGATTGATGGCGAAACCGGCACCGGCAAGACGCTGGTCGCCCATGCGCTGCATGCCGTGGGGCCGCGCGCCGGGCGCAAGTTCGTCACCATCTCTTGCGCTGCCTGGGCCGAAGATCAACTGGCCGCCCGCCTGTTCGGCCCGGCCGAAGACGGCACCATCCCGCTGGTGGAAGAGGCGCGCGGCGGCACCCTTTGTCTTGAAGACATCGAATCGCTGTCGCAATCGCTGCAGGCCCGCCTGCTGACCTTCATCAACGAACAGGGCATCCCCCCCGAAACCCGCATCATCGCCATCTGCAACCAGCATAGCCCCGACATGACGCTGGAACAGACGCTGCGGCAGGATCTGTTCTACCGCCTCGGCGCCATGACCATCGTGCTGCCACCCCTGCGGGCGCGCGGCGAAGACATCCTGCAGCTTTTCACCCGGCTTTCCGAACAATTCGCCGAAGAATACGGCTGCGACGCGCCGCAAGTCACCGCGCAAGAGGCCGCGCAACTGTTGCAGGCGCCCTGGCCCGGCAACGTGCGCCAGTTGGTCAACATCGCCGAACGCGCGGTCTTGCAGAACCGCCGCGGCTCGGGCTCGATCGCCAGCTTGCTGATGGCCGACAACGAAGCCTCCGGCCCGGCGCTGACCACCGAAGGCAAGCCGCTGAAAGACTATGTCGAAGCCTTTGAGCGCATGCTGATCGACAACACCATGCTCCGCCACAAGGGCAGCATTGTCGCGGTGATGGAAGAACTGTGCCTGCCGCGCCGGACGCTGAACGAGAAGATGGCCAAGTACAGCTTGCAACGGTCGGATTACGTCTGACCATGGGGCTGCGGGCGCGCCTGATTGCGGCGACGGTCGTGGCTCTGCCCGCACCTGCCATGGCCGAGTGTCTGGGGCAGGGCTGCTACGCCGGGCTAGAGGCGCTGATCGCGTCGGTTCTGACCTATGGGTTGCTGGGAATTGTGCTTCTTGTGATGCTGGCACGGCGCAAATGGCGGCGGGCAGGTTGGGTATTTCTGGCAGTGGCGCTGGTGCTTGCGGTTGGTGTGCCGCTGGTCAGTCAGGGCTGGCAGGCGTGGAAGCTGTGGGCGATGGAGCGGCGCGAAGTGCTGGGCGCATTGCCGGACATGGACACGCGGGTGCCCTTGCTGATCGCCCGACAGACCCACTGCGACTACGGCGCCTGCATGTCGGTGCTGTCAGGTGCCGGGGCAAAGGGCATTACAGTGGTGCCGCCAACTGCGCTGGAGGGGTTGGACCTGGCGCAACCGATTGATCTGGCAAAGATTCCGCTGGAGCATTGGGCGATCACCTCGGGCAACAGCACGACAGAAAGGGCACTTTCCGCCGAAGATCGTGACGCCGTGGTGGCCCGGATCGACTATGTCATCATCACCGCCAGCCCGTTCTACTTGTCGCGCCCCGGCCCGGTCGAGGCGGCGCTGGCCCTGAACCCCGGCTTTTCCGGTCTGGGCAGTGGTGAGATCCTGCGCCTCGGCATGGCCCCCCTGCCGTCCACCGGCTGGCTGTCGGTCGCCGATCTGCAGTTTGATCTGGCGGACCTGTGGCTGGCAGACCAGGCGCTGGGCCTGCCCCTGGCACCGCTCAATTGGCAATCGGCGGGCAACACCAACCCCGGTGCCGAAGCCGCCGCGCAGGCGCTGTGCCGGCTATCTGACGGCGCGCCCGACTGGGGCTGCCTGAATGCGTTGCAATAGCTCGTTCTCCGGCGCGCCCGCCATTGTGACATTTCAATGAAATTGGTCATTGCTCTTGACCGGCCTTTGCCGCTAGGGTCGCGCGGCGCAGGACATCCTGCCACAGGAATTCTCTCCCCCCGATTGCCAGGCGCCATGTGCCGGCCCGTTCGCAGGGGAGCCGGATCGGCCGCAAGGCTGTGCACATTGCCTGCAAGTCCATGGATTTTCAGGCTTTTAAAGGCGGAAGGCCCGCAAGGCTTTCCTGACGTGAACCGCGATGAGGCGCGCAACATCAACGGCAACAGGTGAGGTCTGCCCCCTGGGCAGGGCCCGTCCTGCCGCTGCGCGAGCCCCCGCCCTGACAAGCCGCCCTGATCTTCATGCCCTCCCGTCCGGTCCTCCGGGCGGGTCCATGCGCTTGGGGCGCAATGGAAAAACATGCCCAAGAAAATGCTTATCGACGCCACCCATGCGGAAGAAACCCGCGTCGTCGTGGTGGACGGAAACAAGGTCGAAGAGTTCGATTTTGAAACCCTGAACAAGCGCCAGCTGGCCGGAAACATCTATCTGGCCAAGGTGACGCGGGTCGAGCCCTCGCTGCAGGCCGCCTTCATCGACTACGGCGGCAACCGCCACGGCTTTCTGGCCTTTGCCGAGATCCACCCCGATTACTACCAGATCCCGGTCGCCGACCGCAAAGCCCTGCTCGAGGAAGAGCGTGCCTTTGCCCGCGCCGAGGAAGAGGAAGAAAACCACCACCACCGCCGCCGCAGCCCGAAACCGAAGGACAGGCCGCGCGCCGAAGCCGCCGTTGACGCCGATCCGGTCGCCACCGGCCCCTCGGGCATGGATGTGGTCGACCTCGACGACGAAGCCGATATCGCCGCCGATGTGCCCGCGCAGGACGCCCCCGTCCCGACCGAGCCGAATGGCGACTCCAACGGCGAGGCGCCCTACCGCGCGATGGACCACGCCTCCGACACCGACGAGGAAATCGAATCGATCGCCGAAGAGGACGTGGCCGAGGAAATCTCGCAGCCCCGCCGCGGCCCGCGCGCCCGCCGCTACAAGATTCAAGAGGTCGTCAAGGTTCGCCAGATCATGCTGGTCCAGGTGGTCAAGGAAGAGCGCGGCAACAAGGGGGCAGCACTGACCACCTACCTGTCGCTCGCCGGTCGCTACTGCGTCTTGATGCCCAACACCGCCCGCGGCGGCGGCATCTCGCGCAAGATCACCCAGGCCGTCGACCGCAAGAAGCTGAAGGAAATCGCCGGCGAAATGTCGGTGCCCGAAGGCGCTGGCCTGATCATCCGCACCGCCGGGGCCAAGCGCACCAAGGCGGAAATCAAGCGCGACTACGAATACCTGATGCGGCTTTGGGAACAGATCCGCGAACTCACGCTGAAATCCATCGCTCCGGCGGCGATCTACGAGGAAGGCAACCTGATCAAACGCTCGATCCGCGACCTTTATTCGCGCGAGATCGACGAAGTTCTGGTCGAGGGCGAGGCAGGCTACCGCACCGCCAAGGACTTCATGCGGATGATCATGCCCAGCCACGCCAAGCAGGTGCAGCGGTATGAGGACTCCACGCCGCTTTTCGCCCGCTATCAGGTCGAAGGCTATCTCGGCGGCATGTTCAACCCGACCGTGCAGCTGAAATCCGGCGGCTATATCGTGATCGGCGTGACCGAGGCGCTGGTCGCCATCGACGTCAACTCCGGCCGCGCCACCAAGGAAGGCTCGATCGAGGATACCGCCACCAAGACCAACCTTGAGGCCGCCGAGGAAATCAGCCGCCAGCTGCGCCTGCGCGATCTGGCCGGCCTGATCGTCATCGACTTCATCGACATGGAAGAACGGCGCAACAACCTGGCGGTTGAAAAGCGCCTGAAGGACAAGCTGAAGACCGACCGCGCCCGCATCCAGATCGGCCGCATCTCGGGCTTTGGCCTCCTCGAGATGAGCCGCCAACGCCTGCGCCCGGGCATGCTGGAATCCACCACCCAGCCCTGTTCGCATTGCCACGGCACCGGCCTGATCCGCAGCGACGACAGCATGGCGCTGCAGGTCCTGCGCGCGCTGGAAGAAGAGGGCACCCGCAAACGCAGCAAGGAAGTCTTGCTCAAAGCCCCCATCGGCATCGTCAACTACCTGATCAACCACAAGCGCGAACACATCGCCCTGATCGAGGCCCGCTACGGCATGGCCGTGCGGATCGAGGCCGATCCGACGATGATCTCGCCCGACCACAGCCTTGAAAAGTTCAAGACCGCCACCCGTCTGGTGCCAGAACCTGCCTCGGTGATCTCGGGCCATGCCGGTCTGATGGGCGCGCCCGCCGAGGACGAGGACGAGGAC
>JBATAV010000019.1:0-11115 GCA_049662025.1 Paracoccaceae bacterium
CGCCCGCGCTGACAGGTTCGACCATATCGAACGCTTCCACAATCCGCGTCGGCGCCATTCGAAACTGCGCTACCTCAGCCCCATGGCGTTCGAAGCCCACACTAGGTTAGCTTAACCCGATGTCCACAAAACTGGCAGCAGGCCATAGAGCCGGACGATGGCAAGCCTTGATGTGCGATCAATGGCAACGAACAGGTGGAGTCTGCCGTCCCTGGTCCGAACCTCGGCCATGTCCCTCTCGTGGCTCGAATTCAAACCACTGCCCGTTGCCTGGCAGGCGGGCTTGCACGCCGAGAAGGGGGCAACGGATGGGAAAGAAGCCAATCGGACAGACCTTGAACTTCTTGCTGGCCGGCACGTCACCGTCCATATCCGGCAGCCGGGAAATGCATTCGCCATTGGGCTCGAACCAATGGCACCTCAATGGCTCATCGCAGCAGGCACCGATGCAGGGAAGGCGCGGGCCAGACCCGGAATCGTCGCTTGCAGCGGAGAGAGGCAATCGTCGAGCGGCAGCAAGGTCTGCCGCCTGAAAGCGACGATCACAGCTTCCTGCTCAAGGCCGAGAACCGTCGAATGCGGTTCCGCCGGGCCCATCGGCCGATCTGCCACCGAGGTCCGCTTGCGCCATTTCTGAACCGTCGTCGGGTGAACCGAACAACGCCGGGCCAGATCTCTCACGCTCTCTTCACGCCGCTGTATCGCCCGACGGACCACCTCTGTCGTCGTGGCGGTGCCGTGTAAAACACGTCCCGAAGAGCACCTCCCAATGAAGCGTCAAACGTAACACCTCTTCGCCGGACGATTCAGCTAGCGGCCCCGAAACAGCGCCGTACTTTCCCTGAATGCATTTCAGTTTCAGAAACCGCCGAAGGGCCGCCATGATCGGATATGTCGCCAACATCAAGGAGCTGACCGAAAGGAGCACCGATTTCCACCGCATTCCCTATTCGGGGTCCACTGCGGTTCTATCGCAAACTTTCTCCGGCCACCAATTTCTTACGGAATTGATTCAAGATTTGCCCAACTGCTTCACATCACCACGATATCTGGAGCTGTCACGGTTAGATTTCAATGCAACCGAGGCCTTTTGGGAGTTTGCGACAGAACTCGAACGTGGTCCTGACGCTGCCGGGACGAACTTGTCCCATGTTGCTTTCGTCCATTCCTGAGAAAGGATAGCACCATCAAACCGTGGGATCAAACAGCTAGGGAGCGAAGTACGCGACGGGTCGCCTCAACCATCGGTTCGTGGGTTTCTTTCAGAATGGACACCCGGTCAAAACGCGCTGGATCGCGGTTGACGGCTGCGCGCAGAGCCTTGCCGAATGCTGTGCGCAATTCGGTGCCAATGTTGAACTTGCAGATATTCGAGCCAAGCGCCAGTGCCCGACGTTGCGCCAACGGCACGCCTGAACCACCATGAATGACCAGTGGCACCCCCGTGACGGCTTCGATGGCTCGGATGCGCCGCTCGTCCAGCCCGCCGTTCCTATTTTGTTGCAGATGCACATTGCCAACCGAGATCGCCATGGCATCGATCCCAGTTTCGCGGGCAAATTGTGCTGCCTCGTCCGGGTCGGTTCCAGCAGAAGCTTCGCCCCCCGCGTAGCCGACAAAACCAACCTCGCCCTCACAGGAGATCCCTGCCGCGTGGGCCATCTCGGCGATTGCGGCCGTCTCATCGATGTTCTGATGCAGTGGTTTGCGCGAGCCGTCGAACATCAGCGAGGTGAAACCCGCATCCAACGCCTCTTTGCACTCATCATAGGTATAGCCGTGGTCAAGATGGGCCACGACCCGAACCGAGGCATGTCCGGCCAGATGCCGGAACATCTTGCCCAGGATAGGCAGCGGCGTATGCGCGCGACATGACGGCCCGGCCTGCAGGATCACCGGCACGCCTTCGGCTTCGGCCGCGGCGACAAAGGCGCGCATGTCTTCCCAGCCCAAAGTCACCAGCCCGGCCACGGCATAGCCGTTTTTCAGAGCTGGTTGCAGCACTTCCGACAATGTCGCCAAGGTCATTTGAACTTCGCAATCATATCCTTGATGCCAGGAATAGTCTCTAGTTGGGCCGCGTGGGTCGGCTGGAAATACTGCACCAGCGGTCGTTGGCTGAGGCCCGCGAGAATGGTGAAATAATACATCTCATAGCCCGGCAACACGGCGCAGGGGTGATAGCCTTTGTCGAGGCAAATCGTGGAGCCATCCATAATGTGATAGGCGTCGCCGGGCATGTTGTCTTCACGTTGCAGCATCTGCACGCCAGAGCCGCAGTTGGGGCGGAACCTAAAATTGTAGGTCTCGTCGTGGCGGGTTTCCAGCGGCAGGCGGTCGGTGTCATGCTTATGGCTGGGAAAGCCTGACCAGCCACCCTGGCCCACCGTGAACAACTCGCTTACCAGCAGGCGGCCAACCTTGCCGTGGTATTTGGTGCCCAGAATGTGCTTGATCTTGCGGTGGGTCTTGGTGTCGTCCGATCCATATTGCACAAGGTCGATATCTGCGGCGCGCACATCGAACGGGTCCAGCACCTTGTCGTAGCGCCCGCCCGCAATGAAGGTTTCGGTTGCCTCCGAGGTGCAAACGATTGTGACCTTGGCCCCGACCGGCACATAGACGCCCTCCGGCTCGCCATCCCAGACATCGACGCCGCGATTGCCCAGAGCCGCAAACCGCAGCCCTTCAATTTCGACATCTACAGCCCCTGTCGCCGGAACGATGCAGGTCTCATATCCGGGCACCTGATATTCAAAGGCCTCGCCCTTCTTCAGCTTTACGATGTTGAAATAATTCAGTGGAACCAGTGAGTTATCAATATCGACAATCGGTTTGTTGTGATTGTCATGGGGCGCGATGTGCATCGGTTGGTCCTTTTCAGACGGATGTGGCGCCGGGGTGCGTGGCAAGAAATGCCGCAAGCTCTGGCATGTGGGGCATTGCGGGGGCGCAGCCTGGTTTGGCCACAACGATCGAGGCGCAAGCCGAGCCGCGCAAGACCGCCTCGCGTAGCGGGCGACCTTCGGCGAGCGAGGCCATGAAGCCGGCCATGAAACTGTCGCCCGCCCCGGTGGGTTTGACAGCCTGCACCGGAAAGATCCCGGTGCGGATTTCCTCGCCGTCGGCAAGAGTCACGGATCCGTCTGGCCCCAGTTTATAGACCACGATGCTGGCGTGAGAGTTCGCCAAGGCGCGGGCTTTCTCCAGACCTTTGGCGATGTCACCGGCCATGAAGCCGAACTCCTCGTCATTCCCAACGATCACATCCGACAACGCGCCAGCGCGCGACAACACCTCCTGGGCAATGGCGGGTGACGGCCAGCTGTAGGGACGGTAATCGACGTCAAACACAATCGTCAGGCCAGCGGCGCGGGCCAGTTCGAACGCGCGGAAGGCTGCCCCGCGAGACGGCTCTGCGGCAAACACGGTGCCCGTGGTGATCAGCGCCCCGTATTCCGCGTAATTCACCGCGTCGACATCCGCGGTGGTCATCTGAAAGTCGGCGGCATTGTTGCGGTATATCACCGACTGATGCTGGTCGATCCGTGTCTCATAGACGGCCAGTGAGGTACGAGTTTCGTCCTTGATCTTCTTAACGTGGCGGCGGTCGATGCCGTAATGGTCAAGCTGATCAAGGCAATACCAACCGACGGAATCGTCCGATACAGTGGTCATCAGCGCGGCCTTGCATCCCAGCTTGGACAGTCCCGCGGCGATGTTGGCCGAAGATCCCCCCATCGCCACCATCATCAGGGTGGCATCCCGGGTGCGGGTGTTGATTGGGGTCGGAGTCAGATCCATTCCGACCCGGCCAATCACAAGAAAGCTCTTCTTGGCGATTCCGTCGAGGCCCATCAGACGCCCTTGCGCTGCAAGTGGCGCGACGCTTCCCAATCCTGATGTGCTTTGGTCACCTTTGGATCGTCCGACACCTGCGGCGTTCCACATTCCCACCAGCTGTGACCTTCGGTCGTCCAGCCCTGATAGGGATCGACCTGCATGCAGATTACCGTCGTCCTGATGGCGGCCTTTGCGCGCTTGAACGCCTCTGCCAATTCTGCAGGGTTGGTTACGGTTTCGGCGATTGCCCCTTGCGCCCGGGCATGAGCCTCGAAGTCCACGGCAAAGGGCTCGGGGATTGTCGGGCAGTCTTTGATCAGGTTGTTGAAGCTCTGGTTTCCCGTGTTGTTCTGCAACTTGTTGATCACCGCGAAACCTCCGTTATCCAGCACCAGAACGATCAGCTTTTTCTGGCTGAGTACCGACGAATAGATATCCGAGTTCATCATCATGTAAGAACCGTCGCCGATAAAGACGATCGTATCCTGATCGGGGTCTTGCTCGGCCTGCGCGATGCGCGCGCCCCAGGCGCCGGAAATCTCATAGCCCATGCAGGAAAAGCCGAATTCCACATCCACGGTGCCCGTCTCTAGCGTGCGCCAGTTGGCGGCGACTTCCGCGGGCAGGCCGCCCGCAGCGGCAACCACGCGGTCACGTGGATTGCACAGATCGTTCACCACACCGATGGCCATAGCATAGGAATTGGGCCGGTTCCCCGGCTCTACGTTCTTTGCGACATAGGCGTCCCATTCGGCGCGGTGGCTCTTGGCTGCGTCCACCCAGGCCTGAGGAGCAGAGTAGTCCCGGAGGCCGCCGCCAAGCATTGCAAGCGACAATTTTGCGTCCCCGACGATGGGCAGGGACATATGCTTTCCCGCATCATGCCGCGCGGCGTTGATCGATATGATGCGCGCCTCTTTCGAAAACGCCGTCCAGGACCCTGTGGTGAAATCTTGCAAACGTGTCCCCACGGCCAGGATCACATCCGCTTCGGCGGCGACAGCATTTGCAGAATTCGAGCCCGTCACACCGACTGGCCCAATGTTCAGAGGATGGGTTGCCAGCATGTTGGCGCGGCCCGCGATGGTTTCCACGACCGGAATCCGATGCGCTTCGGCAAAGGCGGTCAGCTCGGCCACGGCGCGGGAATATTGCACGCCGCCGCCTGCGATGATCATCGGCTTGCGCGCAGTTTTCAGCAGCGCCACAGCATCACCGATTTCGGCGGCATCCGGCGTCTGGCGGCGGATGCGATGCACCTTCTTTTCGAACCAGGTGGCGGGAAAGTCATAGGTCCAGCCCTGTACATCCTGCGGCAAACCGATGAAAGCCGGGCCACAATCAGCAGGGTCCAACATAGTGGCAAGTGCGTTGGGAAGCGACTGAAGGATCTGGGCAGGATGGCTGATCCGGTCCCAATACCGCACGACCGGCTTGAAAGCATCATTCACCCCGAACGTCGGGTCGCCGAAGTTCTCCATCTGCTGCAACACCGGATCTGGCAGACGGGTCACATAAGTATCACCGCACAAAAGCAGCATCGGCAGACGGTTGGCGTGGGCCAGCGCCGCGCTTGTCAGCAGGTTGGCCGTGCCGGGACCTGCGCTTGCGGTGCAGAACATGAAACGCTGGCGCAGCCATTGCTTGGTGTAACCCGCCGCTGCAAAGCCCATGCTTTGCTCGTTCTGGCCACGATATAGCGGCAGTTCCTTTTGCACCCCATAGAGCGCTTCGCCAAGACAGGTGACATTGCCATGCCCGAAGATGCCGAACCCGCCACCAAACAGGCGCATTTCCCGGCCTTCGACTACGGTGAACTGACTTGCCAGGTAACGAATGATGGCCTGCGCGGTGGTCAGTCGAATGGTCTCTTCGCTCATGTCCGAAGGCCCCCTTTAGTGGTGCGCGCAGAACGACTCCGCGGCGATTCCAGCTTGCAATATTTTGAACCCTAGGATACGACTTTTGCAACCGGTTGCAAATCAAAAGTGAACAGAGGGCGGCGATGGCAGAGTTGGGAATCGGGATCCTTGGTGGTGGCTATATGGGGAAGGCCCATGCTGTCGCAATGCTCGCTGTCGGGGCGGTTTTCAACACGGCTCTGCGCCCCCGACTTGAAATGGTCTGCGCGACGACGACCGATAGCGCCGAGCGCTACCGCAAAGCCTATGGCTTTGCGCGGGCCACGGCGGATTGGCGGGCCTTGGTCAGTGACCCGAAGGTCGACGCGATCGTTATTGCTTCGCCGCAAAGCATGCACCGTGCCGTGGCGGAGGCCGCCCTTGCGCTTGGCAAGCCGGTGTTTTGCGAAAAGCCGATGGGTGCATCAATGGAAGACGGCCGCGCCATGGTAACGGCAGCCGAAGTCAGCGGCTGTGTCAACATGGTGGGTTTCAACTACATTCGCACTCCTGCCAGCCAATATGCGCGCCATTTGATCGCGTCGGGTGCAATCGGGGACGTGACATGGTTTCGCGGCGAACATACCGAGGATTTTCTGGCAGACCCGCAATCCCCCGCCACCTGGCGCACGACCGGCGACGCGAATGGCACAATGGGCGATCTGGCGCCGCATATGATCAACGCGGCCCTTGCCTTGCTTGGCCCGATTCAACGGCTGATCGCCGAGGTTGAGACGGTGCATCAACATCGGCCCGGCGGTACTGTCAGCAACGACGACCACGCCCAGATGATGTGCCGTTTCGACAATGGAGCAATGGGGCAGATGTATTTCAGCCGGATCTCGACCGGCCGCAAAATGGGCTACGCCTATGAGGTCACCGGCACCAGGGGCGCGATCCGATTTGATCAGGAAGATCAGAATGCGCTCTGGCTTTATCTTGCCGAAGGCCCCGATGCCAACCGCGGTTTTACCAAAATTCTGACCGGCCCGGCGCATCCGGACTATCTGCCGTTCTGTCAGGGGCCGGGGCATGGAACGGGGTATCAAGACCAGATCATCATCGAGGCCAAGGATTTTCTAGAGGCGATCCATAGCGGAAAGCCCGCTTGGCCAACCTTCCGCGACGGCATGATGGTCAATCAGATTGTCGCCGCAGCACTTGCCTCTTCCACCTCAAAAACATGGCAGGACGTTGCGGCGTTCTAAGCATCTGAAAGGTTTCAAAATGACGATCCGCATCGGCAATGCCCCCTGTTCTTGGGGAATAGAATTCCCAAGCGATCCGTCCTATCCAAGCTGGCAAACCGTTCTCGATCAATGCGCGGCAGCTGGTTACAAGGGCATTGAGCTTGGCCCGATCGGATATATGCCCGAAGATCCGGCCGTCCTCGCCCCGGCGCTCGCCGCGCGCGATCTGGCGATCATCGGCGGCGTGGTGTTCCGTCCGTTTCATGACCCGACCAAATGGGATGAAGTGTTGAATGCCGCCCAGCGGACTTGCAAGGCGCTGGTTGAGCACAAAGCCGAGCACCTGGTTCTGATCGACAGCATTTCGCCGCGTCGCGCACCTACTGCGGGCCGCGCGGAAGAGGCCGAGCAGATGGAAACAGCCGAATGGAACGCCTTTCGCGACCGTATCGCCACCGTCGCCAAGATGGGAACTGAAGAATATGGCCTGACCGTTGGCATCCATGCCCATGCCGCGGGCTTTATCGATTTCGAGCCGGAGTTGGAGCGTTTGCTGGAAGAGGTGGACGAAAGCATCCTGAAGATCTGCTTCGACACCGGGCATCATTCCTATGCGGGCTTTGATCCGATCACCTTCATGGACCGGCATATGAAGCGTATTTCCTATATGCATTTCAAAGACATCGACCCGAAGGTCAAGGCCAATGTCGTTGCCAATCGGACGAACTTCTATACGGCCTGCGGGCAAGGCATCTTTTGCAATCTGGGCAAGGGCGATGTTGACTTTCCGGCGGTGCGCCAGCGTTTGCTGGACGCCGGGTTTGAAGGCTGGTGCACGGTCGAACAGGACTGCGACCCGTCGATGCCCGGCACCCCGCTGGAAGATGCGCGGGCGAACCGCGAATACCTGCAATCCATTGGCTTCTAAGGATCGAACAAAATGGCAAAGTTGAAATGGGGCATGATCGGCGGCGGTGAAGGCAGCCAGATCGGCCCGGCGCATCGTCTGGGCGCATTGGCTGATGGGCACTTCGAGTTTGCCGCTGGTGCGCTTGATCATCGGCCTGAAGCAGGGCGCGATTATGCGCAGCGGCTGGGCATCGCCGCCGACCGCGCCTATGGCGATTGGACCGAGATGCTTGCGGGCGAAAAGAGGCGGGCGGATCGTGTCGATCTGGTCACCGTCGCCACCCCGAACGCCACGCATTTTGAGATCACCAAGGCCTTCCTTGAGGCTGGTTTCAACGTGCTGTGCGAAAAGCCGATGACGATGACAGTGGACGAGGGCGAAGAAATCGTCCGTGTCGCCAAGGCTACGGGCAAGATCTGTGCGGTGAATTATTGCTATTCCGCCTATCCGATGGTGCGCCAGGCCCGCGCGATGGCGCGCGCCGGGGAAATAGGCAAGGTCCGCCTGGTGGTGACGAATTTCAGCCATGGACACCACGGCGATGCCACCAACGCCGACAATCCGCGCGTGCGCTGGCGTTATGACCCGACCATGGCTGGCGTCTCTGGCCAATTTGCCGACTGCGGAATTCACGCGCTGCATATGGCAAGCTTTATCTGTGGCGATGAGGTTGAGAAGCTGTCTGCCGATTTTGCGTCGACCATCTCCAGCCGGACTTTGGAAGACGACGCGATGGTCAACTTCCGCATGGCGGGCGGAACCGTTGGGCGGCTTTGGACATCGTCGGTTGCGATCGGACGGCAGCACGGGTTTGACATTCAGGTCTTTGGCGAAACGGGTGGGCTCCGCTGGGCCTCGGAACAGCCGAACCAGCTTGTCTATACCCCTGTCAACGGGCGCACGCAGATCATCGAAAAGGGCGAAGGCGGGCTGCATGCGGACGCACAGCGCCTGTCGCGCGTATCCATTGCACATCCTGAGGGCTTCCCCCTCGCCGTTGCGAATATCTATTGTGATCTGGCCGATGCGATCCGGGGCGAGGTGCGCGACGGCTTGCCGAATGCTGCGGATGGTCTGCGCTCGATGGCGGCAGTTCATGCTGCTGTGGCTTCGGCAAGAGCGAGCGGCGCCTGGACAGACGCACGCCCACCGATGTTCCGCTAACTGTCTGACACTGCGCCCGTTTCTGGCAGCGGGCGCAGTGTTCCACGCTCGATAATCTGGCAAGAAAAAATTCGTGCCTCTGGCAACCGCGCCGGATCGCGCAGCATGGCCGTCATCAGTTCTATTGACGAGTTGACGATTTGCCGAATTGGCTGGCGGATCGTAGTCAGATTGATGTTCCGCCACCCCGCGATCTCCATATCGTTCAATCCAATGATGCCAATATCTTCGGGCACCAAAAGCTGCCGATCTTTGATCGCCGAAAGCGCGCCAATCGAGAGCACATCGTCGCCGCAGAAATAGGCCTCGGCAGGGATGCGGTCCAAAAGGCTCTGCATTTCGTTGTGCCCTGCCTCGAACGAATAGGCGGCAGCAAAGGACTGGCTGACTCTGATCTCGGGGTGAGCCGCGAGCTCCTGCTCAAAGCCCTTCAATCGGTCCTGGGTCGAGCTGGCCGCCTCTGGCCCACCCATGAACCCGACCCGCCGATAGCCACGCGCCATCAAGGTGCGTGCTGCCAATCGTCCAGCCTCAATATTGTCTATGCCCACAACATGCACCTGCGGCGCGCTGGTCACGCGACCAAAAGCATGGACCACAGGCATGCCTGCATCACGGAACGCCTTTCCAAAGGCAGGCGGCAAAGTCGACGAGGCCACGACAACACCGTCCACCGAATACTGCCGCAGCATCCGCACCGAATTTGCGGGATCGGTTTCGTCGGTCAGGTTGACCAGAAGCGGGCGCAAACCCTGGTCCTGCAAGGCGCGGGTGAACAGGTCAAACACTTGTAGAAAAATCGGATTTTGAAAGTTGTTCGACACCAGACCGATCAGCTTCGTGCGGCCCGTCGTCAAGCTGGAGGCCAGCACATTCGGGCTATAGCCAAGGTCCGCGGCGGCCTTTTCCACAAGCCTGCGCATCTTTGCCGAGACCGATGCGCCATCTGTAAACGCACGCGACACGGCCGAGCGGGACACGCCGGCGCGTTCGGCTACGTCTTTCAAAGTCGGCGCCATCGCCATCAGTCCTCCTGCCAATTTGGACCTTATAGCGCAGCCTTTTGCACAACACATCCTGCAATAAGCACAACATTTTTGCAACCGGGTGCAAAATGGAATCGAGTGTGTTTAGGTGGATCCAGGCGGCCGTAGATCAAGGAATCGACCTCATCATCATGAACACAGGCACCCCCGAGCAGTCCCGCGAGGTCGGCGCGCTGATGTATGTCGGCCAGCCGGAATATGACGCCGGGCTCGCCGCCGGCATGTGCGCCAAAGGGGACGGGTTACATCCTTCCTCTGCGTCAATCAAGCCATCCAGCAGCCCACATTGGCCGAGCGTTGCCGTGGTTTTGCCGATGGTCTGGGCGTTGATCTGGGCGACTCGATGCTCGACAGCGGCACCGACCCGGCCGAGATCAAGAACAAGGTTCTGGCCTTTCTTTCCGCGCATCCCGATATCACTGGCATCATGACGCTGTGCCCGGTTTCGGCCGATCCGAACATTGCGGCGCTGAAGGAAAACGGCATGGCCGGCCAGATCTATTTCAGCACCTTCGACTTGGGCGAAGAGATCGTGAAGGCCATCAAGGACGGCCCCATTCAGTGGGGCATCGACCAGCAGCCCTTCTTGCAGGCCTATCTCCCTGTTGTCATCCTGACCAACTATGACCGCTACGGCGTCCTGCCGGGCAACAACATCAACTCGGAACCAGGCTTCGTGACCAAGGGCGGCTTGGAAATGGTTGAGAAATTCGCGGGCGAGTACCGCTGATTTCTTTCGGATCGGGGCGATCAGTGCAGACCAGTCGCCCTTCTTCACTTTTCCCGGCTGACCTTCGAGTGGAACCAGATGTCCGAGACACCAGCACCTCAACCAAGCGATGAGCGCGTCAAATCAAGTTCCCGGTTCCGGGAGGCTTTGATCGGTCCCGAACTTGGCGGGATCTGCGGCACCGTACTCGTCTTCGCCTTCTTCCTGCTGACGGCACATGACTCCGGCATGTTCAATGCTGCCGGTGTGCTGAACTGGTCGTTTGTATAGGCCCAGTTCATGGTGATTGAAGTCGGTGCCTGCCTACCGATGATCGCGGGCGAGTTCGACC
>JBATAV010000020.1:0-2357 GCA_049662025.1 Paracoccaceae bacterium
GATCGTTTTGCGCTGGTCGCCGGGCAACGCGGCCCAGGCGGGAAAGGCGACCTTTGCGGCTTTGGCGACGGCGTCGATATCGGCCTGCGTGCCAAGCGCTACATTGGCGACGAGGCTTTCATCCACCGGCGACTGCGTCATGAACCAGCCTCCGGAGCCCGGCACGTCCGGCGCTGTATCGTTTCGTTACAGACGCAAAGCCTTAGCTAGCCTCACGATACCCGCGAACGGCATGGAGGCACTCAGCGTAGGTGTCTAGAACCCATTTTTGATCCGCCGCGTTCTTTGCGCCCAAATACAGATCCCTCCCTTCGACGTTGGCAAGTTCCTTCATTAGCTTGAATGCAACCTGTTCTGGTGAGTTTTCCCCGATATGTACGACCGTGTTGGCGTCTGCCATTTCGTCCTCGCTGCTTTACCTCGCAGGCGTCACACTTGGTCATCGATTCTGCAAAGACGCTGCTGGGAAAAAGATAGTTCAACCTGAGACACTACCGACTGCTTCGACGAGGAAGGCATCAGCATGGGCGATTTCGCACCAGCGATCGTCCAGCCTTTTCAAGCTGGCCGAAGGGCGAACCTAGCGACTACGCGTTGCCCGCCATGGGCGATGCGAACGGCTACTTCTACGGCAACGACTGGTTTGCGCGACCGAAAATTCAGGCGGCAGTCGAAGAGAAATACGGGCGCGATCTGCCCGAGCCGAAGACCCAGAAGGAATTGCTGGAATTCGCCCAGGTCTTCCAGGACCGCGAGATTGACGGCAACACGGTCTACGGCGCCTCGATCTTTACCAAGAAGGGTCTCCGGGATACTGGTCGTGCTTTGCACGATCATCACCCTGCCCCTGCCCGAGACCCGGTATGACGAGGTGGTGCGCCAGTCGGGCATGGTGAGCGCGGACCCCAACCGCTTTGGCGCGCGTTCACGAATTTGGTCATTCTCGGCTTTGGGTCGACCGCACCGACCATCATTCTGGGCGCGCTGACGGCCGATGCGTCCAACCAGTTCAAGTTGCCGCTGACGGGCGGCCTGCCGTTCTTCATCTTGTCCGCCCGGAGGATGGCGCCCATCGCCGTCGCCTTCCCGATCTTCCTGATGTACCGCGAGCTTGGCCTGTCGGACACCGATCTGGGGATGATCCTGTTTTGATCGACAGTGAACATCAGCCTGGCGGTCTGGCTGCTGAAAGGCTTCATCGACAAGATTCCGCAGGAATACGCCTTCCCGGTGCTTCTGACTTCGGATATCGCCCGGACCGCGTCGTCTTTCATTCCCGCCATCATCGGCGTTAGCGGCCAGGACTGGCCCGCCGTGGCCGCCAGGGCGACCGTGTTCCCCCTGCCGGTCATGGCTCTCACCGTCCTGTTCGCGCCGGGCGTCAGAGGTGGTCCCGCTTGTCTGAACAGCTTTCGGACTATCGCCAAGTGGATGTCCGCCCTGGTTACGCCGCCGCCGGGATTGGCGTCAGCCGATTGAGATAGGCCCGGTCCTGTGTGCCCACCGAGCGCCGAATGGGGCCGAGTCCCGTTGTAGAAGCGCAAATAGCGCCCGATCGAGGCGCGCGCCCATAAACGGAGGCGTAGTCACGCAGATAGACCTCCTCATCCTCTACGGTCCTCCAGAGCCGCGCGACGAAGACATTGTCGCGCCAGGCGCCCTTGCCGTCCAAGCTGATGGCGACCTTGGCATCCTTCAGCACCTTGGTGAAGTCGGTTGAGCTGAACTGACTTCCCAGATCGGAGTTGAAGGTCTCGGGCTTGCCATAACGCTGGAGCGCCTCCTCCAGGGCCTGAAGACAGAAGTCCGCCGACAGCGTGATCGGGAGCCGCCAGGCCAGGACCTCGCGGCAAAACCAGTCGACGATGGCGACAAGGTAAACGAACCCCCGCGCCATCGGCACATAGGTGACGCGGTCGCCCATACCTGGATCGACCGCGTCACCGTCAGGTTGCGGAGCAGACTGGGATAGTTCTTGTATCCCGGCGCAGGTCTCGACGTGTTCGGGCGGCGGAAAATCGCTGCGATCACCATATTCTTCATCAACATCGAAACATGACGCCGGCCCACCTGATGCCCTTCCGCCGGTAACAGGTCCTTCAGCATCCGGCCACGCGCGAACGGGTACTCAAGATGCAACTCGTCGATCCGGCGCATCAACGCGAGATCAGCGTCCGAAGTTGGGCGCGGCAGGTAATAGACGCTGCCCCGGCTGATCCCGAGCGCCCTGGCTTGGCGGCTGACGCTCAGTTCACGCGCGCGGTCGATCATCGCTTTGCGCTCGGCAACAGACCCGCCTTGCAGAGCGACACGGCCAAGAAAATCATTCTCCAGCGTCAACTCGCCTATCTCTGCGT